>CAYIRS010000093.1:0-2844 GCA_964365895.1 uncultured Gammaproteobacteria bacterium | reverse complement strand
GTTCGCGCTTCAATTAATTTTTCGCCCAAATTTTTGGCCTTGGTTATTTTTTGAATGGTAAACATAACTTATCTATTGTTAAATGGTTATATTGTTAAATTGTTGGGTTAATTCTGGGGGCGAGCAGAAAGGTAACAATTTAATAATTTAACAATTGGATTTTTTAAGTCCACTCGTCTTCGTCAAATTTCTTTTTAAAATTTTTATCGCCCCCGGCTCGTTCGGTTTCCATTTCCGCCTCCTCATCGGCCGTGGCCCCATTGGCTAGCCCTTCACTATCTAACTCTGATTCCTCTTCCGCCTCCTCAATCTCTTCTTCCGCCTCCGGCTCTAATTCCTCAATCTCGGCCGCCGCCTCATTATCTTCTACCGCTTCATTGTCTAAATTTTCACTCTCAAATGACTCATGTTTAAAAACCGTGGGCGATTCGGGCCCGTCTTCCGACGAGGCAGGCGCCAGCTCGCCCTCTAAATCATATTCTTTGGCGGCGAAAGCCATCACATCATCAACCCCGCCCAGCCGGTCTAAAAATACTTCTCTGGGCTTGGCGCCGTCCGCCGGCCCGATTACGGCTTGCTCCTCAAGCAAATCCAAAATTCTGGCCGCGCGGGCATAGCCGATTTTAAGCCGCCTTTGCAGTAAAGACGCCGAGGCCTTGCCGGCTTGGCGAATAATTTCTTTGGCCTCGCCCAACAGTGAATCGCCCTCGTCCGCCGAATAATAACCGCCGCCCTGGGGCGAAAAGCCGCCCGCTTGCCGATCAATAACGCCGTCAATATATTGCGCGCTGCCTTGCTGTTTAATGTAATTGATAATATTGTTAATTTCCCGGTCTGACAAAAATACGCCCTGCAAACGTTTGGGCTTAGCCACGCCCGGCCCCACAAAAAGCATATCGCCGCGGCCGACCAATTTTTCCGCGCCCGAACAATCAAGAATAGTGCGCGAATCAATTAAAGAAGCCACGGAAAAGGCGGTTCTCGCCGGAATATTGGCCTTGATCAAGCCGGTAACGACTTCCACTGAAGGCCTTTGCGTCGCCAATATCAGATGAATGCCGACCGCCCGAGACATCTGCGCCAAGCGGACAATGCCGGCCTCAATATCGGCGCCGGCCGCGCTCATTAAATCAGCCAACTCATCAATAATAAAAATAATATAAGGCATTTTGTCCGCGCCATCGCGGTTATACATTTCAATATTCCTCTTGCCCCGGCGGGCTAAAAGCTCAAAGCGCCTCTCCATTTCCACAATCGTCCATTTAAGGGCGTTGATGGTTTTTTTGACATCGGTAATAACCGGGGTCAAAAGATAAGGGATATTATTGTAAATCGGAAGCTCAACCCGCTTAGGGTCAACTAAAATAAATTTCAATTCATCGGGGCTGTTTTGATAAAGCAAACTCACAATTAAAGAATTAATGCAAACCGATTTGCCCGAGCCGGTCGCGCCGGCAATCAGCAAATGCGGCATTCTTTCCAAGCGGGAAAAATACGGCTTGCCGCTCACATCTTTGCCCATCGCTAAATATAAATTATCAACTCTTTCCTTAAACCCTTGGCTGGTCAGCATCTCAAACATTGTGACTCGGGCCGCCACTTGGTTTGGAATTTCAATGCCCACCAATGACTTGCCCGGTATGGGCGCTTCAATGCGAATCGGGTGCGCCGCCAAAGCCAAAGCCAAATCGCTGTTCAAATTTATAATTTTCGACAAGCGCACGCCATCGGCCGGACGCAGGGTATATTGGGTGACGGTCGGGCCGACATTGACTTCGCCCATCTCCACGGGAATGCCGAAATTAAACAAGGTTTTTTTGATAATTTCCTGATTGGACCTGATGTCGCCGCTGGTGGGCTTGCCCGACTTGCTGACTAAAATGTCAAGCGGCAATTCAATTTTTTTGCCGAATTTTTTAAATTGCGGTTCAACCGGCGCCGGTTCATTTTCAGGACCAGATTCATTAACGGAAGTTTTTTTGAATTTGGGTATGTCTTCGGCCGCCCCGGCGTCCGATTCGGCTAATCGCCCCTCGCTCTCTTGGGATTCAGCCATTTCCTCCTCCGGCTCTTCTTCATAAGCGCCGTTTTCCGTTTCAAATTTTGAATCGGTTTTGCTTAAGCCGGCGCTTAAAAATAAATAAACCGATTTGAACATGTTAAAAATATATTTAACCAATCGCGCCGGCCACATCAAGCCGTAAATGGAGGTTTCAAAGGTCAAAAGCAAACCAATTAGAAAAATTGCCAGGCACATTATAACCGCTCCCCAAAAGCCCATTAATTTTAAAAACAAAAAAGATAAAATCAGGCCGATTACGCCGCCGCCCAAGCCCTTTTGCGCCGAAGCCGCCACTTCTGTTAAATTGAATTGCAAATGCCAAAGGGCGGTCAAGCCCAAAACCAAAAGAATGGCGCCTAAATAATTAACGAATTTTATCTGATATTTTTCGCCGCGAAGCAGAAAGTAGCCAAACAAAATAGTCATAACCGGAAACAGCCATTTTATCTCGCCGAATAAAATGGCTAATATGGAGACGCCCCAGCGGCCGAAGTCGCCAGCCAAATCAAAAATACTTAATAAGCTTAATGACCCGAAAACAAACAAAATGATAACCGCGACGCCTCTTTTTGTCTCCGAATTTATCTGCCAACGGGCGCCGAATTTATTCTCCAAATCAAAATCGTCCAGACGAAAACGTTTTTTTCTTTTTTTGCGGCGGGACATAATATTTATATTTTTAAGCCATTTTACTAATAGATTTTATCATTAAATCGCCATAAAATCAAAGGTCAAGCATCATCCGGGCTTTTGTTTTCTCCGCGAGCCGCCTCTTGGGCCAC
>CAYIRS010000092.1:0-2846 GCA_964365895.1 uncultured Gammaproteobacteria bacterium | reverse complement strand
AAGCGAACGATAAATTGAAAGTAAATATAAGGCCTTGTTTTGGTTAATTTAAAACTTTAATTTTGAATTTTGAATTTCCAATTTTGAAATAATTTTGAATTTTGTAATGTTTCAAAATTAAATCATTAAAACATTATTTCAAAATTCAAAATTGTAAAATTCAAAATTTGACATTGGAGATTAATTTCAAACTTTTCCCTTGCCAAGGCGCCCATTTTATGATAAATTAATTAAAGTCATAAAAATAACGCGGGGTAGAGCAGTTGGCAGCTCGGCGGGCCCATAACCCGCAGGTCGCCGGTTCGAATCCGGCCCCCGCAACAGCAAGAGTTGAAAGTTAAAAAGTAAAAAGTTTATAAAGTTTTCCTTTATAAACTTTTTACTTTCAACTTAAAACTTTATTCGCCAGAGTAGCTCAGTGGGTTCCGAGCGAAGCGAGGAACGGGCAGAAACGAAACAAGCGCGAAGCGCGCAGTTGAGTGCCGATGATTGCGACCCTGGGAGCAATCAGCGCTGCCCAGGAAGAGCAGCGGATTTACCCGGCACCATTTTAAGCCAGAGTAGCTCAGTGGTAGAGCAGCGGACTCATAAGCCGTTGGTCGCCGGTTCAACTCCGGCCTCTGGTACAAGATAGTTTATAAAGCTGAAAGTCTAAAGTTGAAAGTTCATAAAGTTTATGAAATTAAAATAATTTAACTTTATAACTTTTAACTTTAAAACTTTCCAACTACCGTGCCGAAGTGGCGGAATTGGTAGACGCGCACGACTCAAAATCGTGTGGCCTTACGGCCATGAGAGTTCGATTCTCTCCTTCGGCATATGAAAATCTCCAGACCTGGCGTCTGGAAATTGTTTATAAAAATATTATCGGCGTAGTGGGCACAGAAATAAAAACAACCTCATTGCCCAAAACACCCAATTATGATAAAATTAATACTGTTCCTGATTGATTTTTAAATTTTATAAATCCATAAAACCATGTTTATAACCGTTCATGCGGCCGCGGCCACGCTTATCGGCAAAAAAGTGGCCAGCGTCCCATTGGCCCTTGTCCTCGGCCTAATTTCTCATTTTATTTTAGATATCATTCCTCACGGCGACCAAAAACTCGGCAAAAAATTTTTCGGCTTCAGTTTTAACTTAATTCCCCGAGAAAAAAAAGGAATTAAAACTTTGGCCTTATACGGCATTATTGACGCTTTTGCTCTAATTGGCCTTTTGCTTTATTTATTCAGGACATTTGAGTTCGCCAACAGCGACAGTGTAACTTGGGCGATTATCGGCGGCATTCTGCCTGATGCTTTAGTGGGGATTTATGTGGTGGGAAAATTCAAATTTTTAAAATGGTTTTTTGACCTACATTTAAAAATCCATTATCTCTGGCTTAATAGAATGAAAAAAGACATTCCCCTAAGATGGGGCGTCTTAATGCAAGTCATAACGTTAATAATTATTTTCTGGCTGATTGCTTTATTCTAAATCCCGCTCCGACGTTACGTCGGAGCGGGGTAATTTTTGCCACCATCTCTATATAGTTTTGTGAGCCACTCTATCAATCACTGATTGATAAACGGCCAAAGTTTTTTCCGCGCACTTTTTCCAAGTGAATTCTTTAGCTTGATTTTTGCCGCTGACACTTAAAACCTCTCTCAAACCGACATCGGTTAAAATTTGCCGCAAGGCGTCAATTAATTCTGATTCCTTGTTTGGATTTACCATCAACGCTCCTTTTTCGCCGACAATTTCCGGCAAAGAACTTGAATTTGAAGTAATGACCGGCGTACCCAAGTTCATGGCTTCCAAAACCGGCAAGCCAAATCCCTCATATAGGCTGGGAAAAACAAAACAGGCCGCATTTTGCAATAACATCATCTTTTCCAAACGAGAAACATAACCAATGTGTTTTATGGGCATGCCCTGGCGCCGTTCCCGACCCTGCCTTCTCTCTCCTTCTTTTTTAATTCTGGCCTCACCCCTCGAATCCAAACCGCTTCGGCGCTCTCGGCCGTTTCTTAAATGCTTTTGTTCGCCCATGATGCTCGCGTTGGTATTGGCAATCGCTTCATATACCGGCTTAACTTTCCAGCCGTGAGCGCCCGCGATAATTAACTGATAATCTTTGGCCGGCGAATCATAAGTCAGAGACAAATTTCTGAAGGCCTTGATTAAGCCGATAATATTTTTTCTCGGTTCTATCGTCCCTAAAAAAAGAAGATATTTATCTTTAATGCCGAATTTATTTTTTATTTTTTCAAAATCAATCTGGTTGAGCCGTTCCTTGTCCTGATTAATGACGCCTTCATAAATTACCTCTATTCTTTCCTCGGCCAGGCCAAATTCTTCTATAATATCGGTTTTGGTATTTTTAGAGACGGCGATTATTTTCGCCGCTCTTTCCAATGAACGCGGCACCAAGACCTTTATGGCCAGGGTCTGGCGGTTTAAAAATTTCTGGGGGAAAAACTGCGGATACTTATAAATGGCCAGATCGTGAATAGTAACTACGGCCGGCTTGCGGTAAAAAAGCGGCAGCACATTGGCGGGCGAATGGAATAAATCAAGTTTTTCTCTTTCCAAAACAGCGCTCACTAACATTTGCGAATAAAAAACCGGCAAATACTTTTTATATTGGTAAAAGGGGAAAAACTTTATCTCAGAATTCTTGCTTTCAAATTCTTTTGCCTTTTTAAACCGGCTGTCAAAAAACAAAACATAAGTATTATCCTTATCAATCGCCAATAAGGTCTTCACTAAATAATAAGTATAATGACCCACGCCCGCCTGTTCGCCGGCGCCGGGGTTTAAAATTGTGCGGCAATCAATGCCTATTCTCATAAAATTTTTAA
>CAYIRS010000091.1:0-2877 GCA_964365895.1 uncultured Gammaproteobacteria bacterium | reverse complement strand
TATGAAAGAAAATAAAAATTACCATGGCTACTGGAATGAGGCAAAAAAATTATGGTAATCTAAAAAGCTGAATAATTTATTTATTTAAATGTCCACGGCCGGAAAAATCGCAAAAAATACTCTATACCAAATAATCGGCAAAGTCCTCGGCACGCTGGTCGGCCTGATTACGGTTGGCCTGATGACGCGCTATCTCGGCCAAACCGGCTACGGCTACTTTACCACGGTTATCGCTTATCTCCAGTTTTTCAGCGTCTTGGTGGATTTTGGCTTGCAGATGGCAACCACGCAAATAATCTCCAAGCCGAATGCCGACCAGCAGAAAATATTACGCAATGTTTTTACCCTGCGCTTTTTTTCCACCCTGATATTTTTGGGCTTGGCCGTCGCGATTGTCTGGTTTCTGCCCTACCCGCCCATGATTAAAACCGGCGTCGCGATTGCGAGCTTATCCTTTTTCTTTATCGCCCTGCAATCCGTCTTGATTAGTATTTTTCAAAAAGAATTGGCCATGTCTCGGGTGGCTTTGGCGGAAGTGTGGGGCCGAATCGCTTTACTGATAGGCGTTTGGCTGGCCATAGGCCTTAACCAAGGACTATTATATCTCATCGGCGCCGTGGTCTTGGGCAGTTTAATAAATTTTTTAATCCTTTTTATCGGCTCCCGCCAATATTTTTCCATAAAATTTGATTTTGACATGTCTTTTTGGAAAAAAATCTGGCGCACCACCTGGCCCTTGGCCATTACCATCGCCTTATCATTGGTTTATTTCAGGGCCGACACTTTGATTATGTCATTTTTCCGGCCGCAAAGCGAAGTGGGCATTTACGGCGCGACCTATAAAGTCCTGGAAATTTTAATCCAATTCCCCTATTTATTTTTGGGCTTAATCCTGCCTCTTTTGACTAAATTTTTTGTGATTAATAAAAATTTATTTCAAGCCATTCTCCAAAAAGCGTTTGATTTTTTGGTTATCATCGTGGTGCCCATGATTTTAGCCACCCTGATTTTAGGCGAAAAAATCATGGTGTTCGTGGCCGGCCAGGAGTTTTTCCTTTCCGGCCAATTGCTGAAAATTTTAATTTTTGCCGCGGGCATAATCTATTTAAGCGCCCTTTTCGGCTATGCCGTGGTTTCCTGCGAGCTTCAGAAAAAAATGATTAAATTTTATATCCTTGACGCGGTTGTTTCCATTCCCCTTTATTTAATATTTATTCCCATTTATTCTTATTGGGCGGCGGCCATAATTACCGTTCTGACCGAATTGATTATGATGCTCTCGGCGTTTTATGTTTTAAAAAAATATACCGGGATATCTTTATGTTTAAAAATTATTTTAAAATCAACTGGCGCCGGATTAATTATGGCCATTGCTTTATCCTTATTGATTAATCTAAATGTAATTGTCCTGATTATTCTCGGCCTACTAATATATTTATGGGCGCTTTATATGCTTAGAGGCGTTTCTAAGCAGATGCTTATGGAGATAGTGAATTACAAAAATTAAAAAATAATTATGTTATATTTGCTAATTTTCTATTTCTTATTTTTCAGCTACCTGGCCTATAAAAAAACCGATTGGGCAATTTATCTTATCGTGGCCGCCCTGCCCGGTTATTTAATCCGTTTTTCTATTTTTGGCCTGCCCACCACTTTATTGGAAATGATGATTTTAATTTTATTTGCTGTCTGGCTGATCAAGGGGAATTTTTCCTGGGCGCGGATAAAAAATAATCCCTTTAGTTGGCCGATTGTGGCGATATTAATTTTTTCCGTGATTTCTATTTTCACCTCGCCTAATTTGATTAAAGCCCTTGGCGTCTGGCGGGCTTATTTTTTTGAGCCGCTTATATTTTTTTTCATTTTGACTGGCAGAATAAAAAATCCAAAACAACTGTATAATATATTTTGGGCTTTGGGCGTGTCCGTTTTCTATTTGAGCGCGATTGCCATCTGGCAAAAATTCAGCGGCTGGAATGTGCCGCTCGCTTTCTTAAACCCCGACGGTTCGGTTGACCGGGTGGTTTCTGTTTTTGGCTATCCCAATGCCTTGGGCCTGTATCTCGGCCCGATTATGATTTTATTCACCGGCTTTCTCCGGCAAAAAACAAAATCATCTTGGCCGCGAATTATAAAATTTTTAATTATCCTGTTGGGCCTCATCACTATATTATTGGCTCAATCCGAAGCGGCGATTTTCACGGTGGTATTAATCTGGTTCATCTGGGGAATGCTTTATAAAAAAACCCGACTGTATTTTTTTCTAATTTTGCTGGCTGGTGTTATTATATTTTTTTCCAATCCACTGATTAATTATTTTATTATTGAAAAATTTACGCTTCAGGATTACTCGGGTTTTATCAGGCGGCTTATTTGGGGCGAGACCTGGCAGATGCTTAAACATAATTGGCTTTTCGGCGCCGGTTTAGCCGGCTACCAAACCGCGATTGCCAAATATCATCTGCCTACGTTTGAAATTTTCCTGTATCCTCATAATATTTTTTTAAATTTTTGGAGCGAGTTGGGCCTGATGGGGCTTATAAGTTTTTTGTGGCTGATTATTTCATTTATCGGGAAAAACTTAAAAAGCATGTTTACAAAAGTAAAAAGCGCGACTGGCGATTTCAATATACCAATTAATATCACATTGACTTTTACCATTTTTGAGATTATAATTCATGGTTTGGTTGACGCGCCGTATTTTAAGAATGATTTATCAATTTTATTTTGGCTGATTATTGGTATATTTGTGATTAATAAAAATATTAAAGCTGGTCAAAAAAATTAATTTGGAGAGGTGTCAGAGTGGTCGATCGTGCGGTTCTCGAAAAGCCGTGTCCCGCAAGGGACCGTGGGTTCGAATCCCACCCTCTCCGC
>CAYIRS010000090.1:0-2885 GCA_964365895.1 uncultured Gammaproteobacteria bacterium | reverse complement strand
ACAGCAATAATGGACGAATAGACGGCTGGGCGAAAATAATTTCTTTAAATGATGACGGCTGGATTCATTTTTCTCGCGGCGGTTCAGC
This sequence comes from uncultured Gammaproteobacteria bacterium, assembly GCA_964365895.1. GTDB lineage: Bacteria > Patescibacteriota > Patescibacteriia > 2-01-FULL-39-33 > 2-01-FULL-39-33 > JBAZQS01. The sequence goes on along the minus strand of CAYIRS010000090.1, from coordinate 2,797 downwards.
CGGCTCGGCTTCGGGTGAGGCCTGCTATGATTGTCAGGCCCTATGTCTAGAGTGGACCCAGCAGTGCGCCCCGCAAGGCGATCCGCCTCAAACGGTTTGCCATGATGTTGAGCCCTGCCTTTCCTACTCAAAAGACCAATTTAATTCTTGCAATACTTGTTTTTCTACCACAAATTTTGACCTCATTAATATTCCCGATGCCGGAGTTGAATCGGTCATCGGCGGGAGCGGTTATAGTTGTAAGGCATGTACGGGCAATAATATATCAAACAACCCCAATCAATATTGCCATAATGTTTTAAGCGCCAATGGTATCGATTATCGGATAGTTTGTAGTAATTGTTCGGCTTGTGAATTGTATGGGGCAAGTTCAAATTTAAGCGATGGTAGTTTGTTGGGCTGGAGTTGGAACGGCGCCTCTTCTGTGGCTGGCAATTTTGGCGCCGGCTGGATCCATCTTAATACGATTGGCGGCAGCAGCGGTATTGTTTTTCCTTGGCTGGAAACCCAATATGGGTCAATTTATACGCCCGAAAAAGTCAGGCAAAGGGGTGGCTCGCTCGGCAACAACGCGACTTATTGTATCTTTGCTTCTGATATTTTGAACGTGCGTTCGGCTTATTGCGAGCAGGCGGTTAAGGGAGTTAATATCATCTTTCCTACGGGGACAAATGAGATTTATCGCAACGGTTTAGGCAAGGTAGATGTTGATGGCTTAAGGACGCCGGCCGTCACAAATGGTATAATAAACAAATACGGACAAATTATTGAGCCGATTCTTACTGATAATTGGAGCGGTCCGAAAATTTTAAATAATAAAGTTTATGTCCGCAATGGAGATCTGATAATTGACGGACTTTTAACTTTAAATAATGCCAGTGATGCCAATGACAAAGGAAACGGCACGGTGATTGTAAAAGGCAACTTAATAATAAATAGCGGCATAATATATGACAGCAGTTTGCCCGCTAATTTAAATCAATTGGGCTCGGTGGCTTGGATTGTTCAGGGCGATGTTATTATCAAGTCTACTGTTAAAGACATTGCTGGCGCCTTTATTGTTTTGGGAGCGGCCGGCAGTAATTGCCAGTATGATAACGGAAATGCCTGCGATGGTAGTATAATGTTTCCTAAGTACACTCAAAATGGTTATGGAATATTATTTTCCGTAGACCCGAACGCGCCTGGCGACACCTCAAATTTTTTAACGGTTTCCGGTGTAATTATTGCTCGGGCCTTTGATTTTCGCCGCACCTTTTCCGATTCCGCCCGCGGTTCAGAAAAGATTATTTATGATGGCCGGTTAATTGCCAATCCGCCCCCGGGCTTAAAGGGCTTTAGCGAAGGCCTGCCGGTTATCAGGGATTTTTCCTATTAATATTAAAAGTTGAAAGTTGAAAGTTGAAAGTTTATAAAGTTTATGAAATTAGAATGATTTAACTTTATAACTTTTAACTTTTAACTTTTCACTATTAGTATGGGTATTTTCTCGCCAAAAATCAGTTATTTAGGAGTTGATTTAGGCACTTCCTCAATCAAGGTGGTGGAGATGGCCAATTTTAAGGGTCGTCCCCGCTTGGTTACCTATGGTTTCAGTGAAAAGAAACTGTCAGATTTTAGCAATAGCAACGCTCTGGCCGCCAATCCCGAGGAGACGGCCGCGGTTTTGAGCGACATCGGCAAAAAAAGCCGGGTCACGACCAAAAAAGTTATTGCCGCTCTGCCTAATTTTTCCGTCTTCACTTCTATTTTAAATCTGCCGGCGCTTTCTCGGAAGGAATTGGCATCGGCCATCAGCTGGGAAGCGAAAAAAATCATCCCTATTCCCTTGGAAGAAATAATTTTGGATTGGAAAATTATTGCCGAATCCGATGAGACAAAGGCGCCCGCGCCCAGCCAGTCAGCCGCCTTAAACAACAACGCTGCGGCGATTGAAGAGCGCTCGGATTTTTCGCAGCAAATCAACTCCCTTAAGAAAATTTTTTCCAAGCCCAAGAAAAACGTAAAAATTCTCCTGACGGGCGCCAGCAAAAAATTAGTCAAAAAGTATATTGATATTTTCACCAAGGCGGGCTTTAATCTTTTGAGTTTGGAAACCGAGAGTTTTGCCCTGATCCGGTCTCTGGTCGGCAATGACAAATCAATTATTTCTATTATTGATTTGGGAGCGGCCACCTCCAGTATTATCATCGTGGAAAAGGGCATACCGGTTTTAAATCGCAGTATTGAAGTCGGCGGCCTGATGATTACCCGGGCCATTTCCAGCAGTTTAAATGTTAATTTAGAGCGCGCCGAGCAGTTTAAGCAAGATATATCTATGGACAAAGAAACGGCCAACAATTCTTTGCCCCAGACCGTAGACAAGTCATTTTCGGTCATCCTTAATGAAATTAAATACACGCTCAATCTTTATCAGGAACAGAATAATAAGCGCGTAGAAAAGATTATTCTGACCGGGGGTTCGGCTCTTTTGGGCAATTTGGCCGGTTATTTATCAAAGATATTGAATATTAATACTTATGTGGGCGATCCTTGGGCGAGGGTGATGTATCCCACGGAATTAAAGCCGATTTTAGACCGGTTGGGAGCGCGTTTTGCCGTGGCCATCGGCCTGTCAATGAGGGATATTGAATAAATTTAAGAATTTTCAATTTTCAATTTAAAAAACAATTTCTTAATTTTAAAATTAAATAATTAAATCATTGTTTGAAAATTAAAAATTTTGAAATTATATTTTTATGTCTAACATAAACCTCCTCCCGGAAAATTTAAGGGAAAAAGAAGCCAGAGAAATAAA
>CAYIRS010000089.1:0-2908 GCA_964365895.1 uncultured Gammaproteobacteria bacterium | reverse complement strand
GATTTAGTATATTTTAACCAGCCAGGCGGCCCCAATCGGGCCGAGGCAGCCACCGAAAAGGTGGTGTGTGGGTCCGGGGAATTTGTATCGGAGCTTGGAAAAGGATCTATGAGGAGACATAAACTTTATTACTCAAGTAATAAAGAGACGCATTCCCAAGGAATGCGCCTAAATCGTTCAGGGTTTTTCTGCTTCTTTGTGTCGGCGCCAGCCCTCCCTGGACCTCAGCGGTTCATTAAACTGTTCTGATACCCCCGGACCCCGCTGATTTTAAAGGTTTTGGAACAAAAATTCCGAGACCTTTTTAATTTGACATCCTGCTTTTTTACTTATATATTAAAGCCGGGGTCCGGGACCAAAATGGTTTTTCATAAAAAATAGCACGCAGAACTCTGCCACTGAAGTGACAGAGAGGCATTCTCTAATGAGAGAATTAGCCAATGTTTCGGGCATCTCCTTTTGCGAGAGCTTGAATCCTTAGCGAAGTTGTTATGATTAACTATCCCCGACCCCGCTAAATTTTTTCAAAGCGAAAGGATTAGAAAAATGTTCATTGACACTTTTATTGAGGATTTGCCCGCGGAACCGGCTTTTTCTTTTTTTTATATTAATGATGTTAATGAAGTAAGCGGTCAAAAAAAGAAAAGAAAAATCGGTAATCCCAATGAGGCAATGAGAATTGTCCATGCTCGATTCAGGCGATATTTGCGCTTTATCGCCGAGATAAAAAATTATTTATCATATGCGAGGGGGGCCTTGCCGTTCTGTTCGCCCCTTAAAAACATCCGGCAGCATAGCGGCCATAAATATTTTTATTGGATTGATACGAAAAACGCTTATCTTAATGTTGATGGAAAATTGCTGGCCCAAGCTCTGGCCATTATTGACCAAAATTTAGACGGACAAGAGAATGAAATTTATGAATTTCTGAAAAAATATTTTTTATCAGAAAACGGGGGATTGATTATTGGCGGGCCGGCTTCTCCGGATCTGTTCAATATTTACGGCGCCCATTTAATTGACCATAAAATGGGAAAATTGTGCGATCAGTTTGGCATAAAATATACCCGCTATCTTGATGATTTGATTTTTTCTTCCAATTTGGTGATTGGCGGCAGAAAAAGGCAGGCCATTAGGCGGATTATCATTGAGGCCGGCTTGACAATAAATCATCGCAAAACGCGAATATATGACCTGCGCAAGGGACCGGTTGCCATAAATGGCATCGGGTTGCGGCTTGGAGGCGCTACTTTTTTGCCTCGGCATTATTTGAGAAAATTAAGAGGATTATTACATCTTGCCAACAATGGCCGACTCAATGGTATTAGCCGAAATCGATTAAATGGCATGTTGGGAACTTTTCTGGGCCCTATTCCTAAAAATAGATTTTTTAATCTCAATAGGACCGAGCAAAAATTGCTTGGTCAAATCAGACGATTTCAACAAAGTACCAGGATTTAAAAAAAATAAAACCTGGTATTTTTTAATTACCACAAGTTATCCGACTTTTGCTCCCTTGACAACAATTTTCAAATGTAATATTCTATTTACTATATATAAATTCAGCCCCGCCCCGACGTGACATCGGGGCGGGGCTGGATAAATTTAAAAACCATAAATTTAACTATTTTTTATGTCAGAGAATTATATTTCACCCGATGGTTTGGCAAAATTAAAAAAAGAATTGTCCGAGCTGATTAATAAGAGGCGACCGGAAGTAATTGAAAGAATTGCCAATGCCAGGGACTTGGGCGATTTATCAGAGAATGCCGAATATCATGAGGCCAGAGAAGAGCAGGGTTTTATTGAGGGCCGGATACAGGAGTTAGAGAATTTGATGAAAAACGCGGTGATTGTTAAAAACAGCAAATCCAATATCGTGGGCATTGGTTCTACGGTGCACGCCACCTGCCATGACGGTACAAAAGTAAAATATACGATTGTGGGCCACAGCGAAGCCGACCCCATCAACGGCAAAATTTCGCATGAGTCGCCATTGGGGCGGGCCTTTATCGGCAAGACCGTGGGCGATGAATTTGAATTGGTTATTCCCGCCGGCAAGCTCAAATGTAAAATTCATAAAATTGAATAGAATAAAATAGAATAATAAAATAGAATAATAAAATACCCCGCCCCAATGTCACGTCGGGGCGGGGTATTTTTGGTTAGTGTTCTATATATCCAAATTTTTGACGCTTTTGGCGTGCGTCTGAATGAAGCGCTTTCTGGGAGCGACTTCCTGGCCCATTAAAATATCAAATATCTCATCGGCCTTCTCGGTATCTTCTATGGTAATTCTTTTCATTTTTCTATTGGCCGGGTCCATAGTGGTATTCCAAAGCTGGTCAGGATTCATTTCACCGAGACCCTTGTATCTTTGGATGTTTAATTTAACGCCGCCGATTTCTTCCTCGGTGGCCGCGCCTTCTTCTAAAATTTCCTCAATCGCTTCAGGTGATTCATTTTCTTCTTGCTTTTTTGGTGTTTTGGTGTTTTTTTGCTTTTGTGTCGCATCGTGATCCTTCGTCAATTCATTTCTTAAATTATCCAACTCCTCGTCGCTGTAAACCCAGAAAACCTCCTTGCCTTTCTGGACGCGGTAAAGGGGCGGTTGGGCAATATAAATATGGCCTTGCTGGATTAAATCGGGAAAATGGCGGTAGATCAGGGTTAATAGTAAAGTTCTGATATGAGAGCCGTCAACATCCGCGTCAGTCATAATAATTATTTTATCATAGCGCAGGTCGTTTATATTGAATTGTTCGCCGATATTGGTGCCTAGAGCAATGATGAACGATTTGATTTCATTATTGGCTAACATTTTATCCAGCCGCGCTCTCTCCACATTTAAAATTTTGCCTCTTAGGGGCAGAATGGCCTGAAATTCCCGGTTGCGTCCCTGCTTGGC
>CAYIRS010000088.1:0-2956 GCA_964365895.1 uncultured Gammaproteobacteria bacterium | reverse complement strand
ATTCCTTATTTAGCGGCTTAGAGTCGCTTTTGATTTTTTTTTTTTTATTTAACCATTTTGAAAGAAGCGCGATGGCGTGTTCGCCAAGGTCGCCCGAAGTTATTATCAAATCTCCGGGTTTAGCGCCGTTGTTGGAAATTATTTTTTCCGCCAGCCCTACTCCAGAAGTGGTAATTTCAATTTTGTCCAGTTTTCCTTTTTCCGTGACTTTCGTGTCGCCCGTCACCACTGGCACGCCTGCCTCACGCGAAACTTTATCAATAGAAGAAATAATTTTCATCAAATCGCTTTTTGGAAAACCTTCTTCAATTATAATGCTCAAAGAAATCCCCAGCGGTTTCGCGCCCATAACGGATAAATCATTAATCGTCCCGGCCATCGCGATTTTACCAATATCCCCGCCCGGAAAAAAAATCGGGTCAACAATGAAAGCATCGGTGGTAAAAACCAGCTTCAAATCTCCCCCTTGATAAAGGGGGCGGGGGGAGTTTTTAATATTTCCACCGTTTCTAACCCCCCTACCCCCCTTTAGAAGGGGGACAATATTTAACACCGCCGCGTCGTCTTCGCAGTTTTGCCACTCGCCCCTGAAATTCAAAACTCGCCTAATTTCTTTGAGTAATTCCCACGATTTATATCCGCCTCCGCCATGGTCTAATTCTATCACTTCATTTAAATTTTTAATTGTCATTTTGATTTTAGAACTTTAATTTTTTAATTATATCTATATTCCACATTGCACGCTCCCTCAACCGATACCATGCATGGGCCGACCGGATTTTCCGGTGCGCAAATTTTTTTAAACATCGGGCACTGGCTAGGTTCTTTTAATCCTCTTATGACTTCCCCGCACTTGCAACCGGTCGGTTTTCGGGATTGGGAAAAATCAACCTTAGATAAAATATTTTTGTATTTGATTTTAGCGTCAAATCTTTTATATTCGCTTTTTATTTCCAGCCCTGATTTTGGAATAATGCCGAATCCCCGCCAATTGCCGTCCGCCACGCCAAACACTTCAAAAATCTCTCCATAAGCTTTGGGATTGCCTTTAATTTTTACAGAACGCAGATATTCATTTTCCACTTCAACACGATTTTCCTTTATTTGCTTAAGCAGCATATAAACTCCAACCAAAATGTCTTCAGCCGTAAAACCAGTAATTACTTGCGGCACTTTCATAACTTTATAAGGTTCAACGCCGATAATCGTGGAAACATGTCCCGGGCAGATATAACCGTCGATTTTAAGCTCGCCGATTTTTAAAAGCGCCTCCATGGCCGGCAAAAATAATTTATGGGTAGAATAAACAGTTAAGCCCTTTTTAACGGCATAAGCGGTCATCGGAGCCGTGGTTTCAAAACCAAGTCCGAAAAAAACCAAATCCGGATATTTTTTTTGCAGCGCCAAAGCGTCTTCAGTGGAATAAATATCAAAGACCTTCGCCCCCTTTTCCCGCGCTTGATCCAGACTGCCGTAAAATCCGGGCACGCGCATCATATCGCCGTATGTCGCCACTGGCACACCGGCTAACGCCAAGCTGATAATCGCGTCAATGTCCTCTTGCGCCGTCACGCAAACTGGACAACCAGGCCCGGTCGTCAGCTTCACATTCTTCGGCAATAATTCTTTTATCCCATGCCTCGCCACCGCCTGCGTATGAGTTCCGCAAACCTCCATCAAACGCACCTCGCGGCCTATCGCAGATGAAATATGGTGGATTTCCTTTATCAGTTGGCGTACCTTTTTATTCATAATAAAAATACATTGTTAAACCCAGCACTATTAGCCCGGAAACCATGGTGCCTAATAATAAAAGCGGTAAAGATTTTTTTATGGGTACGCCAAAAACAAAAGCGGCCAAAGCGCCGGTCATTCCGCCGATAAATGGAATTGGAGTAGCTGACAAAATAAAAATCGCCCATTCCCCGTATTTTTCCATTTTGCCGTTAGCGCGCTTCCTCGTATGCTCAAAAAGCCAATTAAAAAAATTTTTTAAAAAATTATGGTGTCGGGATAAAAATCCGGCCATCGGCTCTAAAAGTAAGACAATTAAAACCATAGGAAAAAAAGTTCCTAAAACTGACCAAAACCATGATGAAAAAGCGGAAAGACCATAAACTTTATACGCCAATGGCAAGGCCGCCCGCAGTTCGGTTATCGGAACCATGGCTATTAAAAATATAGCCAGCTCTTTTGGGAAATTGGAAAACCAGTTTATCACTATTTCATTCATAATTAATCGCTAATTAATTTCAATATTATGTATTTGCGGCTATTTGTATTAATTTGCGGCTATTTGTGTCTAAGCCTATAAAATGGCCACAAATTATAAATGCGCGAAACTTAATTAAAAATCTTAAGCGCTACAAATGCGTCTTCGCGAGTTAATTTCTGTATGGCAAAACCGGCGTGCACTATTACGTAATCGCCCTTTTTAACTTTGACAAAAGAAATATTAGCTTCTTTTTTTATACCGCTAAAATCAATAATCGCCTTGGCGCCTTTTATTTTTTCAATTTTTCCGGGATACGCGAGACACATAATAATCTGCTATAATAGTAGTAAGTTTATTTTGTCATCCTGAACCACATCGGTGAAAGATCTATAATGGGCGATTAGCGTGTTGCCCAATTATTACAGATTCTTCCCCCGCATCAAGAGCGGGGTCAGAATGACAAAAATGATTTATGCCTAAAAAAACTACAATTTATATCTTCGGCAATGAATTATTGGATTTTGACAATCTGCCGCTTAAGCTGGCGCCGAAGCTGAAAAAACTCTTTCCTGATATTAACTTTATTATACAAGACCCGAATGAAAACATAAAGGCCATAAATAAAGAGCTTGTTATTATTGACACGGTTAAGGGAATAAAAAATGTCGCGGTAATATACGACATTGAAAAATTGGAAACCGAAAAAATTTATTCAATGCACGATTTTGACTTGGCTTTCAA
>CAYIRS010000087.1:0-2971 GCA_964365895.1 uncultured Gammaproteobacteria bacterium | reverse complement strand
TCAATTATAGGAGGACAAAATGATTTGCGAGAAGTGCGGTTCGTTCCTTTTTAATTGCTGGGGCCATTGTCAGCCCCGGTCAAAAAAGAAAGATGAGGCCAAGGATAAAAAAGAAAGCCAGCCCCAAGATAGCCGGCCGCCCCAATAACATCCTCGGCCAACATCAAACAAATTAAAAAGCTCGGATTGAAATATAATCCGAGCTATTTTTTATTTATGGATTAACAACCGGTGTTATATTTTCGGCTGTGGAAGTGGCCGATGGCTTAGATAATTTTTCCACGCCGATAAGGCAAACCGCCTGCCAGGGCTTGTAATGAGAAGTAAAGGTTGTTTTCTTTACCTCGCCATTAGGATATGTAACGATATAATCAAAAGAAGCGTCAACGCCTTTATGCGAGGTTTCGGTGCATTTTTTTTGGCCGGCCGGCAAATCCGTGGTTTCCACTATTTTAGTGGGCGGCGGGGAAACCCAGTTCCAAACCTTGGGCTTGGTTCTTTCCGCCTTTCGGCCGTCTTTCGTTCCCCAGAATTCAAAAATCAAGTCATCACCCTTGAGGTAGGCCTGAATAAGAATATAATTCCCCGTGTTATTGATGAATTTAAAATCGGGGCGGGGACTATAAATTGTGGCATCCACGCCGGGCAGGCCATTTTCCAAATAATAGGTTACGCTGTAAGAATGGGCGCGTCTTTCGGTAATGGGCAGGCCCGAGTCCAGAGCGGCTCTAAAAATAGTGGTGCCGATTTGGCAAAGGCCGCCGCCGAATTCGGGCGTGGTTCTATTTTCTTTTATGACCAATTCAGGCAGATAGCCGGTTGAAGCGTCAATATCGCCCAAGGCCTTAATCAAGGAAAATTCTTCGTCCGGTTTAATGATTATGCCATTTAATTTTTTGGCGCCGGTGGCAATATTGTGTCGCCGATTTACCGGACTGCCCGCGAAATTGGAACGGCCGACGCCGATGATTTCCTTAATGCCCAGGTCATTGACATTGGCCACGGCAATACTCGGCTCTGATTTTTGCGTGAAAATTTCAAAAGCGCGGCCGCTTTCTGATAATAAATTATTATTTATCTCTTCATATATTTTATCAAGGTCGATTTTTTGGCCGCTTTTGTGGGGGATGATTTTGGTAATTTTTCCATCGGTCATTTCAATTTTAGCGTCCCGCGGTTCAATATTAATATCCGGTGAAATATTTTTTTCCAGCCACTCTTTAAAAAGTTTATAATTTAAGCCGATTTTAATAGCGCCGTTATCTCTTTGAAATTCCAGCATATTGGCCAAGCCCTTCTTGCCCATGGGCCACTCTTTATTTTCAAAGATAAATTTCGGCGTGGTGGTGGCCAAGGCCATTTCAATCAAGTTTTTATTTTTTTCGGCTTCGCCGTAGGCGATAGTGGCTTTATCGTTTTGCGAATTTATCTGGCTCGGGCCGTTATTTAAGTTTTTAAAATTATTTTTAATTTTTTCAATCGCGCTTTGATAATTAAAAGTTGTCCCGTTTTGCTCTTTACTTATTGTTATCTGATAATTTTCGCCCAGCCAGGAAATTTGCGGTCTGGCATTTTGGCCGGCGATTTCCAAATCAGAAAATTGCTGGCGCAGTAATTTTTCCAGCGCCTCTTCATTAAGCGTAAAATTTGCGGCCAATGATTTTTTTTGGAATAATAGAATAATTTGATTTGGTATGTTTTTCCAGCTCTGGCCCCGCCCCATATTTAAAGCCGCGTCCGCCACCGCTTCATTATCAAAATCCACCATTTCTTGCGGCACATCGGGATTGCTGGTGATATCAATTAACGGCGCCAATTTTAATATGGTCTTGCCCTTATTTTGATAGACAAGCTTGACGCCGTCCTGTTCAATTTTATCGGTAATTTGGTTGAGCGCGTTAAGCGCTTCTTCTTTGGTCAGGCCGCTTAGGCCGAGGTCGCCGATTTGAACGCCGGGGAAAATCCGGTCTTTATATTTAAATTCAAAAGCCCAGAGACCGCCGGCAAAAATCAGGGCCATAAAAAAAATAGCGACTAAAATTATTAGCCACCACCTTTTATTTTTTTTTTCCGGTTTTTCCTCGGACGCCGTCTCCGAGGGCTTAAGATTGATTTTAAGCGCGAGCTTAGGTATTGTCATCGGTCTTGAGAATATCGTTTAAAATGGTTTTGGCAATTTTTTCTCTTTCTTTCTCCTCGTCTTTTGAGGCGCTGATGAATAATTTAATGATTTGGCCTTCACTGGCGCCATCGGGCAATTTGTTTATCGGCCAGATTATTTCCTGTCCATCATCGGTCTTGATTACCGCCTTGTCGCCCTCCAAGCGGTCAATAGCGGCGATAATAAAAGAATTATTTATATTTATCAAAAGGTTATTAGTCATCTAAGTGCCTTATTCTTATGGAGGTGGTTTTATACTTTTTTGGTAAAACGACAGTCAGAACGCCGTTTTTTAAGGTGGCTTTGGCTTTTATTTGGTCAACTTGCTGGGGTAGGACAATGGAGCGGCTGAAGGTGCCCCAATAACATTCACGGCAGTAAAAATCATCTTCTTTGATTTCTTCATCCATCTCTCTAAAACCGCGGATAGTTAAGAGGTCGTTGCTTACCGAAATATCCAGATTTTTCGGGTCAACGCCGGCAATAGTTGATTTAACAACAATATTCTCCTTGGTCTGATAAATATCACAGCACAGCTGGCCCTCGCCGCTGAACAAATCAATGTCTTCATTTGCACTGTGTTGTTTGGATAAGAAAAAATTTTCCTCGTTGTTTATATGAAGAGGGATGTTTCTGTTTGGTTGCGGCCGGCTCGATCTGGTCATAAGAGTTGATTATAATTATATTATAATAAAAATAAAAAATTAAATCAAATAGAGTGGATAAATTAGGGACTATATTATTAATTGGGTAAATTGCCCCGTCCCGCCCTCACCCTGGCCCTCTCCCATTAGGGAGAGGGGAATTAAG
>CAYIRS010000086.1:1214-3089 GCA_964365895.1 uncultured Gammaproteobacteria bacterium | reverse complement strand
TTATGCCAAAAATTGAATTGGAAAAAACATATGACGCGTCCAAAGTAGAGGATGTGATTTATAAGAAATGGGAGGACTCGGGATTTTTTAATCCGGATAATCTGCCCGGCAAACGGCCGGACAATTTTGTGGTCTCCATGCCGCCGCCAAATGTGACCGGCATTTTACATCTTGGCCATGCCCTGGAAAACGCCATCATGGACACCGCCATTAGATATCAAAGAATGAAAGGCAAGCGCGTTTTATTGGTGCCAGGCACGGACCATGCGGCCGTGGCGACCCAAGCCAGAGTGGAAGATGATTTAAAAAAGCAAGGCATTAAAAATCCGCGCCAAGAATTGGGGCGTGAAAAATTATTGGAAAAAATTCGCGAGTACGCGGAAAATTCCAAGGCCGTGATTTTGAGCCAGATTAAAAAAATGGGCACCAGTTGTGATTGGTCGCGCTTGGCTTATACTTTTGATGAGCCGAGGTCAAAAGCCGTCAATGAATTATTTAAGCGAATGTATGAAGATGGTTTAATCTATAGGGGCTATCGGGTGATTAATTGGTCGGTTAAAGGCCAGTCAACTTGCTCGGATGATGAATTGGTTTATGTTGACCAAAAAACAATGGTCTATACTTTTAAATACGGCAAAGATTTTCCGATTCCAATTGCCACCACCAGACCGGAAACAAAACTTGGTGATACGGCCGTGGCCGTTAATCCAAATGACGAAAGATACAAAGAATATATCGGCCAAAAATTTACGGTTGACGTCGGCGCAAAGAAGCCGCTCATTATTACAATCATTGCCGACGAAGCGGTTGATATAAATTATGGCACGGGCGCGGTTGGCGTGACACCAGCTCATAGCGCCATTGATTATGAAATGTATTTGAGAAATAAAAATATCGGCTTGATTCAAATAATTGGCGCGGACGGTCGTATGACCGAAGAGGCGGGTTCGGCCTATCAGGGCTTAACAACTTTAGAGGCGCGCGAAAAATTTGTGGATTGGCTTAAGGAAAATGATTTATATATCAGCGAAGAAGAAGTTGACCACAATGTCGGCACCTCGGACAGATTTGGCGATGTGGTTGAGGCCTTGCCCATGGAGCAATGGTTTATTGATGTAAATAAGAATATACCCGGGAGGGGTATATCGCTCAAGGACTTGATGCGTCAGGCGGTAACTATCGGCCATAAGGGCGATTTAAAAAAGAAAATTACCGTCACGCCCGAAAGATTCCATAATATTTATCTGCACTGGATTGATAATTTGCGCGATTGGTGTATTTCCCGCCAGATTTGGTGGGGACATCGCATTCCGATTTGGTATCGTGATAGGTTAAAAGTTAAAAGCTTGTCCTCGACCGCGATCGGGGATGAAAAGTTAAAAGTTGAAGATCGGGTGCGGGAGATGATAATCAGTGAAACCAAGCCGGAGGGCGAGGGCTGGGTTCAAGATGAAGACACTTTAGACACTTGGTTCTCCTCGGGCGCTTGGACTTTTTCTACTTTGGGCTGGCCGGATAAAACCGAGGACTTGAAAAAATATCATCCCACGACTTGGATGCAGATGGGCTATGAAATTTTATTTTTCTGGATGGCCAGAATGATTTTGCTGACCACTTACGCCTTAGACGATATTCCCTTTAAAGATGTTTATATCCATGGCATTTTACGCGATAAAAATGGCAAGAAATTTTCTAAATCATTGGGCAATGGTTTAGATCCTTTACAGATTATAGAAAAATACGGCACCGACGCCTTGCGCTTGAGTTTATTAAAAGGCATTACGCCGGGCAATGACTCAAGATTTTATGAAGAGAAAATTGAAGGGGCGAGAAATTTTGTCAATAAACTATGGAATATTTCCCGCTATATTTTGC
>CAYIRS010000086.1:0-1114 GCA_964365895.1 uncultured Gammaproteobacteria bacterium | reverse complement strand
GAGCCGAAAGCAAAAACCTTGGCCGATAAATGGATATTGGCTAAACTAAATTCAGTTATAAATTCAGCCACGCAAGAACTGGATAAATATAATTTTTCCACGGCGAGCGACATTCTTTACGAATTTACTTGGAACGATTTTGCCGATTGGTATCTTGAAATTGCCAAAATAGAAGGCGCTAAAGACGAAATATTGTTATATACTTTGCAATCGTTGCTGAAGTTGTGGCATCCATTTTGTCCATTTATCACCGAAGAGATATGGAAAAATTTAGACGATAAAGATTTATTGATGATATCGGAGTGGCCAAAACATAATAAAATTAAAGATAAGGGAGAAGAATTTGAGTTAATAAAAGAAATTATTTCCGTAATTAGAAATCTACGAAGCGAGAATAAGATTAAACCGGTTAAAATTATAAATATCACAATCATCAGCCAGGAAAATAGAAAATTAATCGAAGAGCAGAAAGAAATTATCAAAAAATTAGCGCGCGCTGAATTAGAAATTTTAGAAAAAGGCGATAAGCCGGAAAACAGTATTGGCGCCATAGTTGGCGGCATTGAGATTTATATTTCTCTGGCCGGTATAGTTGACATAGAAGCCGAGAAAAAAAGATTACAAAAAGAAATAACCGAAGCGGAAAAATATATTAAGAGTATTGAATTAAAATTGGCCAATAAAGATTTTGCCAGTCGCGCCCCCGAAGCGGTGATAAATGGCGAAACAGAAAAAATGAAAATCACCAGAGATAAATTAGAAAAATTAAATCAGCAATTAAATAATTTGAAATAAATTAATTTATATTTATGTCAAAAAAAATCATCAACGAAAAACAAATTGAAAAAGTTTTAACTCGCGGCGTGGAAAATATCTACCCCAACAAAGAGTCGCTTAAAAAGGTCTTAATGTCCGGCAAAAAACTGCGGATTTATTATGGCATTGACCCAACGGGCCAGCTTCATCTCGGCCATGGCGTGGTCTTGAGAAAGTTGCGGCAATTTCAGGACCTGGGGCACGAAGTGATTGTTTTAATCGGCGATTTCACCGCGACTATCGGCGACCCAACCGATAAATTGTCTACCCGACAGCCACTAAGCCGAGGGCAGGTTTT
>CAYIRS010000085.1:1727-3102 GCA_964365895.1 uncultured Gammaproteobacteria bacterium | reverse complement strand
ATTGATAAATAATGATTTAGCCATGCCGCAGGCCATGGCTTTGGTTTGGGATTTGGTCAAGAGCGACATTGCCGATAAGGACAAAAAAGCCACTTTATTAAATTTTGATAAGGTTTTAGGTTTGGACTTGGATAAAATTAAAAAATTAGAAATTCCGGCGGCGGTAAAGGACTTGGCCGAAAATCGGCTGGCGGCGAGAAAAAATAAAAATTGGGCCGAGTCGGATAAGTTGAGAGATAAAATAAAAAGTTTGGGCTTTGAGATTGAGGATGAGAAAGAGGGATACAGGTTGAAAAAGATATAGTATTGTCATTGCGAGGAGCCGTAATCGGTGACGAAGCAATCTTAAAGGTGGTTAGAAGATTGCTTCGTCGCTTCGCTCCTCGCAATAACAACTCAATATCATGAAAAACTTTTGGTCAAAATTTAAGTGGCCGATATTGGCGTTAGCACCCATGGCTGGTATTACGGATTCGGCTTTTCGGCAGATTTGCCGGGAATATGGCGCCGATGTGGTTTATACGGAAATGGTCTCGGCTGACGGCCTTTTTTATGATTCCAAGAAAACCCTGGAATTTTTAAAGTTTAATAAGGGCGAACAGCCGGTAGTGATTCAGCTGTTTGGCAAAGACCCGGGAAAATTTACCAAGGCGGCGCAGTTATGCGAGCAAGCCGGTTTTGCCGGCATTGACATTAATTTTGGCTGTCCGGCCAAAAAAGTCGCCGGCCATGGCGGTGGCGTCACCTTGATGCGGGATTTGGAAAAATGTCGCCAAATAATTGGAGCGACTTTGGCGGGCACAAAATTGCCCGTATCCGTGAAGTTAAGAAGCTCAATCAAAAAAGATAAGATTGCTTCGTCGGCGAGTACGCCTCCTCGCAATGACATTATTACCGCCATAGACTTTATAAAATACATAAAAGGCCTGCCCATCGCCGCCGTCATGATTCATGGCCGAAGCTATGAAAAACCATTTGCCGGCGAGATTGATTATGAAATAATAAAAGCGGTCAAAAAAGAATTCTTGTCCGCCTCTGGTGGAAGTGGAATTGTCTTGGGCAATGGCGGAATCAAAACCCCCGAGGACGCCAAAATTATGCTGGAAAAAACCGGTTGCGACGGCCTTGGCTTGGCGCGCGGCGTTTGCGGCAAGCCGTGGCTTTTCAAACAAATTAAAGATTATTTAAAAACCGGAAAATACCGTAAACCAACCACCCGCGATTTGAAAAAAATAATTTTACGCCATGCCCAATTGGCTTTTAAATCAAAAAAGGAACATGGCATTATTGAACTTCGCAAGCATTTGTTATGGTATGTTTCCGGCCTCCCCGGCGCCAAGGAACTCCGGAAACAATTAGTGTCGGTTAAAAATGT
>CAYIRS010000085.1:0-1627 GCA_964365895.1 uncultured Gammaproteobacteria bacterium | reverse complement strand
ATTATAATCAGCCAGAAACCGTAATGGCTATTAATAAAAGGCATCATATTGGTGGTATTCATGCCAAAAATAGAGGAGATCAAGGTGAGGGGCAACAGGATCACGGAAAAAATCGTCAGGGTTTTCATTATCCCGCTTAGCCGAAATGAAACCAGGGTGGTGTTGGTGTCTTCCAGGGATTCAATCAATTCTTTTTGGCCCTGGATGATTTCCCAGATATTTTTCGTGTGGTCTATTAATTTATGGTAATATGATTTTGACCCGCTCAATGACAAAAATTTTATTTTATTGTTGGCGATTTTTTGGATGGCGTTTTTATGGGCTTCCAATATTTTTTTCACGTCAAATATGTTTCTTTTAATGCGCATGATTTCCCGGATCAGCTCCTTGGCGCTGCTGGCAAAAATATTTTCTTCAATTTTTTTAATATCCTCGCTGATGTGGTCTAAAATGGGGTAGCAATATTCCTCTAGGCGGATAATGATTTCGTATAAAAAGTTTTCGTTGCCGTCGGCCATATATTGCCCGCGATAGAATTTGTCCTTGGCGCAGTCATTGAATAATTCCACCAGAGGAGATAGATTATTTTTGTGTACGGTGATGATATAACTGCCACTGATGAAAAAATCAATTTCTTCGGCGTGGATAATCCCGGTTTTTTTATGGTAGACCGGGAATTGCAAAATCAGGAAACAATAATCGTTTCTGATATTAAATTTAGGCCTCTGCGCGTATTTTTTGGCATAAGAGTCGCCCAAATCAGCCGATTCAAATTTGTATTTCCGTTTTAGATAATCAATTTCTTTTTTAGCCGCGTTGACAATGTTTATCCAGTAGAAACTGCCGTCGTTTGATTTTATGGTCGTAATATTGTTTGCCATATTGTATGGATAGATACTTCTTAATTTCATTATAACACAAAATAAACAAATTGTGGTATAATGAGAATACAATTTAAATATGGTTATTAATAAAATTATAGAAAAGAAAAATATAGAAGTTAGGCCGGAGGCAACGGCTTCTCCCGAGGCCAATTCTTTTAATATCCGGGAAAAGGAGGCGGCTCCTATGGTAGAACGGCCGTCAGAAAAAATTATAGAGCCGGTTGCGATTAAGCATATGCCGCCACTTTCACCAAGTATGCCGGGCATTGTTTACGCGCCCCGACGCGACGTCGGGGCCATAGACGAGGATTATCGGCGGATTGAGAGCATTTTAGAGGAGGATTTGGAAGATATTTATCTTAAAATGCCGTCCATAGACCAGCAAAGATTAAAAGTAAAAGGCGAGGAAACCACTTGGGCGATTTTACAGCTGATGGCCAAGCCAAAAGTAAAAATAAAAAAAATTATTGGCCTCATCCGCAACTGGCTGAAGCTGATAACGGGGATAAATAAATTTTTTTTAGAACAGCTGGCCAAAATTAAGGCGGATAAGATTATAGCGGCGGCTAATAATAAAGATACTAAATTTTGAATCATAAATCCTAAATCCTAAACTCTAAATCCTAAACAAATCCAAAATTCAAAATCCCAAAAAATCAAAAAACCATCGCCTTAAAATTGTTTTGAATTTTGAGTTTTGAACATTGGAATTTGTTTAGAGTTTAGAATTTAGAGTTTTGGAT
>CAYIRS010000084.1:0-3115 GCA_964365895.1 uncultured Gammaproteobacteria bacterium | reverse complement strand
TCCCAATTATTTCCCATTTTCACTCCCAGCCAAGCGAATAAGATGCTCCAAGGCAAGGCCCCGATAAAAGTATAAAAAGAGAATTTTTTCAAATCCATTTTTGCCACGCCCGCCGGAAAAGAAATGTAGGTCCTGACCACCGGCAATAATCGGCCGAAAAAAACCGTGGCCTCGCCGTAATTTTTAAACCAGCGGTCGGCCAAGTCCAGGTCAGGCTTAGAAATTAAAATATATTTGCCGTATTTATCCAAAAGCGGCCGCCCGCCTTTATGGCCAAGCCAATAAGCCAAAAGCGAACCGGCTAGATTTCCCATGGTCCCGACAAAAACAACGGGCCAAAAGCCCATTTTTCCCGCCGCCACTAAAAAACCGGAAAAGGGCATTATGACTTCCGAGGGCATGGGAATACCGGCACTTTCCACCAGCATTAATAAAAATAATCCGGTATAGCCGGTGGCCTCAATCACCTTAACGACAATATTAGCTAAAAAGTTGATGAGAGTAAAAATCATGGTTTGAAATAATCAGTAATTGGTAATTTGAATTAATTATTTTATTACTGATTACTAATTACTGATTACTATTATATCAAAAAATTCGCCCTTTTAAAATCCCTTCAAAAATGCTACAATATAAACATGAGTATCCCCACCAATCAAATAGAATGGCTATTAGATATCTATGGCCATGATGATAAAAAGCACGCCCCTAAAGACGTAGAAAAAATAAATCTTAGCCAGCTTATTTCCAAGCTCGGTTTTTTCTACGAAAAATTCCGAAACGCCATTGATTATAACGAGGAGCATTTGGTGAGGCGCAATTCTTTGGAAAGATTTTTACGGCGCCATATTTTATTTTTACAGGAAAAAAGGCCGCAAAAAATCAGCGAGTCGCTGATTAATGAATTCATCCGCGCCAGATATCTGCCCAATGATACTCTGCCGGAAACCGTCATCAATGAAATCGCCGCCACCTTAGAAAAATATCTGATTATCATCAGCTACGTGAACGGCCATAAATTAAACAGCGCCGGCCAATTAACCGATTGGCTGATCAGCATCGGCTCGTGCGAAATTGACGAGCAATTGATTCCGGTGGAAAAAGAAATGGCCATGGTGAATTTTATGTATTCCCATTTGGTTGATAATCTGACTTTTTTAAAAACCAGCATTGAAGAAAAAGAAAAAAATCTGCAAATATATATCGCCACCATGCGCGCCTTCTTAAAGGCCGATCCCGCCACCCTGCGCTATCGGCTCTTAAAGCTCTATCTGCCCAACTGGAACCGATTGGACCAAGGGGGCATCGGAGAATTTTTAGGCAACATTGACATTATAAAAAATAAAATTGAGGCGCATCTTAGGCATCCAATCGGTTTTCAATTGGCCCATACCGCCCGCCGCCAATCCGTATTTTTTACGATTCTTAAAGAAGTGATGCAAAAAAACCAGGAGCAATTGCCTGAAATTTTCAACGACCAGGAAAAATTGGCAAAAACCGTGGAAGAGGTCTGCCTGACCAATTATCACCGCATCAGAGGCAGGCTCATCGGCAGTATATTCAGGGTGATTATTTATATTTTCTTTACTAAAACAATTTTGGCCTTTATTCTTGAACTGCCTTACGACTATTTTATTATCCAAAAAATAAATTGGCGCGCTTTGGGCATTAACGTCGCTTTCCACCCTCTCTTAATGTTTTTTGTGGCCATAACCATACGGGTGCCGGGCGCCAAGAATACCCAAATCATCATCCAGGAGATAAAAAAAATCGTCTATGGCGAAGAAAGGAAAATTCTTTTCAAGGCCAAAAAATTAATGAAAATCGGATCGGTTAGCTATATAATTTTTAACACGCTCTATGCCATTATGTTCGCGATTTCTTTTGGCATCGTGGTTAGCGCTTTGAAAATTCTGCACTTCAATATCTTAAGCGGTATTTTATTTATTTTCTTTTTAACCATCGTCAGCTTCTTCGGCTTCCGCCTGCGCAATTATGCCAAACAGCTTTCGGTTATTCCCCGAAAAGATAATTTCCTTAATTTTGTTGCCGATTTTTTAAGCTTGCCCATTATCCGCGTCGGCCAATTTTTCTCCACCAATTTTTCTAAAATAAATATCTTCCTTTTCATTCTGGACTTTATCATTGAAACGCCGTTTAAAATGCTGGTGGAATTTTTGGAAAAAGCGGTTTCTTTTATTAGAGAAAAAAGGGAAGAAATAGAATAATTTTACCTGAAATATTATTTTAATTTCACAAATTGTTTTTTTCCTCTTTGTAAAATCATTTTCTCTTTAATTTCAACTTGCCAATCAATACTGTTAATTAATTCATCATTAATTTTTATAGCGCCCTCTTTTATAAGACGGCGCATTTCGTTGTTGCTCTTAGCCAAACCCGCCACTACAAATAAATCCAAGACGCCGATTTTGCCATTGTTTAATTTTTCTTTATCAATTTTAACTTCTGGGATTTCTCTGGGCTTTTGGTGTTCCTGAAAAACCCGTTTAAAATTTTCCTCGGCTTCCTTGGCGGATTTCTCACCTAAATAAATTTTAACCGCTTCATAAGCCAATTTCATTTTTATATCGCGCGGATTAACCAGGCCCAAAGCCATCTGGTCTTTCACTTCCAGTAAGGTATCTTCTGAAATATCGGTTAAAATTTCAAATGAAGGCACAATCATTTCATCCGGCCAGCTCATTATTTTGCCGTACATATCGGCCGGCGAATCAGCCAAAGTAATCGCATTACCCTCGGACTTGCCCATTTTTTTACCGGTTGGGTCAGTCAATAATTTAATCGTGAGGACAAATTTTTCTTTATTTTTCATTTTTTTCATCAGGGTACGGCCAGCCAGCATATTAAATGTCTGGTCATTGCCGCCAATTTCCAGGTCCACATCCATGGTCACGCTGTCATAGGCCTGAAAAATCGGATACAAAAATTCATGGACATGGATTTCTTTGCCCGCTTTAATTCTCTCCTGAAACATATCCCTTTCTAATAATCGGGAAACGGTAAAATAGGAGGCGAGTGCCAACATGTCAGCCGGCTTCAGTTTATTAGTCCATTTTTCATTGTGCAAAAAACGGATATTTGATTTATTTAAATC
>CAYIRS010000083.1:0-3118 GCA_964365895.1 uncultured Gammaproteobacteria bacterium | reverse complement strand
GCCATCTCCACCAACCGATGAGAATAACCCCATTCGTTATCATACCAAACCAAAACCTTTGCTAAATTGCCCATGGCTCTGGTAAATTTTAAATCAATTATAGCGGAATAAGTAGTGCCGATAATATCGGTAGAGACGAGCTCATCATCGGTACCGGTTACCCCGATAATGCCCTTATACAATGGCTGCTTGCTGGCCGCGATAAACGCCTTATTAATTGTTTCAGCGCTCACCTCTTTTTTTAAGACAGCGGTAATATCAGATAATGAGCCGCAGATAATCGGCACCCTAACCGCAATGCCGTCAAATTTATCTTTTAACTCGGGAATGACCAAGGCGGTGGCTTTGGCGGCGCCGGTCGTTGATAGTACCATATTCACGGCTCCGGCCCGTCCCCGCCTCAAATCCTTGGCCTCCGGTCCATCAATCAACCTCTGGGAGGCGGTATAAGCGTGGATGGTGGTCATTAATGATTTTTCTATGCCAAATTTTGACTCTAAAACCTGAATAACCGGCGCGATGGAATTGGTGGTGCAGGAAGCGTTGGAAACGATATTCTCATTTTTTCCCAAGGTCTTTCTGGTCAATTCCGTGCCGAAAACCAAGGTCTGCATTTCATCTTTGGCCGGAGTGGATAATAATACCTTCTTGGCTCCGGCTTTTAAATGCATCTGCATCTCGGCTTTGGTCTCAAATACGCCGGTGCATTCCAAAACCACTTCAACGCCTAATTTCTTCCAAGGCAATTTTAACGGATTTTTTTCGGCATAAACCGGATATTTTTTGCCGTTCACTATTAAATTATTGACGTCATAAGAAACCTTTTTGTCGTATCGGCCATAAACCGAATCATATTTTAGCAGATAGGCCAATGTTTTGGTGTCGGTCAAATCATTAATGGCCGCGACTGATAAATTTTTCTTGGTCAGGGCAATTTTAAACGCCGTTCGGCCAATCCGGCCAAAGCCGTTTATGGCAATTTTTTTCATATATGGGATTTAAATAATTAATTCGCAATTTAATTATAGCAAAATTCAGATAAAAAATGAATTGAGATGGTGCAAAACTATTTTAAAGCGAAATTTCGGATTTTTCCGGCGAGACGAGGAAAGCCAGCCCGCTTCGACTCAGCGAGGCGAGTAAAATGATTTGATTTATTATTTTTTAATGGGTACTTCCACAATGAGCGGCTTATCCCCTTCTCTTTCCGGATCAATCTGAACCTTCACGCTTTGGCGCAAGGTATGCCAGCCAATCACCTGCCCCCGGCCGTGCTTGGTTCTGACTCTGGTGCCAACCGGCGGCAAATTTTTTGCCAATTCGTCATAAAGATTTTTTTCATAGCCCAAACAGCATTTCAGGCGGCCGCAAATGCCGGACAAACGCTCTGAACCGCGATGGGCCACTTGCTGTTGTTCGGCTAATTCAGAAGTAACGCTGCCCAATTTCCTTAAATGGCTTTGGCAGCAAAGTTTGAGTCCGCAACAGCCGATATCGCCCGTGAGCTTGGCTTCATCGCGCACGCCCACCTGATGCAGTCGTATGGTTTTCTGAAAGTGACGGGTGAGCTCCTTGACCGCGTCCCGAAAATCAACCCGGCCATCAGCAATAAAAGCGAAGGTGAAACGGCGGCCGTCAAAAGAAGGGTGGCTGCCGATGATTTTCATCTCTAAACCCAATTTTTTGATAATCTTGCGGCCATACTCTATGACGTCTTCCTTTTGCCGTTGATTGTCAGAAATAATCGCCCAGTCATCATCATTGGCCACTCTTTGGATAGAGCCAATTTCAGTTTCTCCTGTTTTTTCCGGTTCAATTTCTTTAATGCTAATTACCCGGCCGGCGTCCACGCCAAAATCGGTGCTGGCAATTACATAATCGCCCACCCCGACATCAACATTGCCAACCTTAGCGGAAAATAAATTATCCCAAGGCGCGAATTGTATTTGAGCGATTAACATAATATGGTTGAAAAATTAAAAATTACGAATTAAAAATTACGAATTAAAATAATACATAATAATATTAATTCAATTAATAATTCTCCTATACCTGAAATCTCATAAATTCCCTTATCTTTGCCGCCCCCAATAAGTCAGCGATTTTTTTATCTTCGTTTTTAATAAAGACCTGTTTTAATAAGCAATTATCTTCATAGTATTTGGCTAATTTGCCTTCAATTATTTTAGCCCAAATATTTTCCGGCTTGCCTTGCTGTTTTAATTGTTCGGAATATATTTCCTTTTCTTTTTTTAAAACCTCCGGCGGAATATCTTGAATATCAAGATAAAGCGGATTCAGGGCGGCAACGTGCATGGCAATATCACCGGTTAAGGCATGGCTGCCGCCGGATAAAACTACGACCGCGGCAATTTTTTTATTGGCATGCAGATAACTGCCGATTATCTCGCCGGTTAAGACCTCGTGTTTTCCTAATTTTATATTTTCACCAATCTTAACCACTAATTCGTTTTTAATAACCGAATCCGCCCAAACGCCGAATTCGTCCGTATTGATTTCCAATAATTTTTTAGCAAAGTTCTGCGCCGTATCAATAAAATCTTGAGTTCTGGCCACAAAGTCGGTTTCACAGTTTAAAACCACCACGGCGGCTTTTTGACTTTCCTTTCCGCCAGAGGCGGACTCACGGGCAATGGCAATCACGCCCTCATTGGCGCTGCGGTCTGATTTTTTAGCGGCCTTGATTTCACCGCTCTTTCTTAAAATTTCCACGGCTTTGGTCAAGTCCCCGTCCGCCTCTTCAAGCGCCTTTTGGCAATCGCCGATACCGGCGCCGGTTTGCTCGCGGAGTTTAGAGATGGTTTGAGTATCAATGGACATAATAAACTGATATTAAATTATTAAAATAAAAATTACTTTTAGTTCTACTTAAATGCTGCTGCTAATTTTGAATTTTACAATTTTGAATTTTGAAATAATTTTGAATGAATAAATTTTGAAACAAAGAATTAATTCAAAATTCAAAATTAAATCATTATTTCAAAATTCAAAATTCAAAATTTTTATTTAACCGCTTCCGCTTTTCCCTCGTTAACCGCCTCGGCAATCAAGCCGACGATTATTTCAATTGATTTTACCGCGTCGTCATTGGCCGGTA
>CAYIRS010000082.1:0-3127 GCA_964365895.1 uncultured Gammaproteobacteria bacterium | reverse complement strand
ATGATTAATCACCGGTTTTAAATTATCGGAATATGACAAATCATAAATCGGATAAGTATATGGCACTTTTATGACTATCCCCTCTTCCATTTCTTCGGGCCGGCTGATAATGCCCGAGCGCCATAAACCCTCTCTGGCTTTTTCTATCAATTCGCGGTCATTATTTTCATTTTTCCAAATCGGTTCGTCGGCCATACAAGAAACATCCAAGCACAACGAGGTTTTATCGGCCGGCGCCATCATCGGACTCCAATTTTTAAATTCAACGGCGCGATTGAAAATGACTTCCTCCGATGGCTGGGGAAAATAAAGCCAGGAATCGTCGCTTATTTTTTTTCTATTGATAATAACATTGATAAATATAGTGTTCAAATATTTTAATTTTGATAAATGATTATAAATATTTTCCGGAATGGCCGGCTCTAAAATTTCCACTAAATTATTTACGGGTATGGTTGAAATTACCTGGTCGGCTTCAATTAATTCATTTTGGCCATGCCTAACGTAACTCACTGTAACCCGATGATCCATTAAATTAATTTTTTTAACGTCCACATCGGTGTAAATCACACCGCCTAAATTATGTATTTCCGCGGCCAAACGTTCGGCCATGGCGCCGATACCGCCTCGTTTTGGATAGTAAAATGAATCCGCGTCCGGATACGGATTATTCTCTTCCAATTTATTGGCTTGCTTTTTAAATAATAAATCCTTAATGATAGTGGTTAAATTGAAAGTCGCCGGCGTTCTGGCCTCGCCCCACTCCGAAGAAATCTGGGACGGGTCAACCCGCCAACACTTTGAAGCATACGGCTCACAATTGGTTTTATATAGTGTCTTGCCAAAACTGGCCACAAACCAATCCTTGAAAGAAACGATTTTGCTTGGCTGAATTTTCTCTTTAATTAAAATATAAATATAATCAACGATTGCGCGAAGAGCCAAAATCTTCGGCATCGCGACAATTAAATTTCCCAATTCAAATGGATAAATAAGCCACCTATTCCACATTAATATTCTTGACCGCTTTGACCGCCTTTCCCAATTATCTTCCATTATTATCTGCATTTCCTTGATTAGCTCTTTATTTTTGCCGACAAAACGATGAGCGGAAAAATCAAAATAATAATCTTTATACCGGACCGTGCGAGAAAGGCCGCCGATCTCCTTGTCTTTTTCTAAAATTATTACTTCCGCGCCCTTTTGTAAAAGTTTGTAGGCGCAACTTAAACCGGCTAACCCGGCTCCTAAAATTACCACTCGCTTTTTCTTTTTTTCTGTTTGATCTAAATTTTCCT
Source organism: uncultured Gammaproteobacteria bacterium (assembly GCA_964365895.1). GTDB lineage: Bacteria > Patescibacteriota > Patescibacteriia > 2-01-FULL-39-33 > 2-01-FULL-39-33 > JBAZQS01. The sequence continues at coordinate 1,829 of CAYIRS010000082.1, read as the reverse complement.
CTCTTATTCCAACCTCCGATTTATTAATTAAGTCGCTAAATTTCTCTTCTAGGTATTCCTTCAAAATCTCTCGCCAGTTTCTCATTTTATTCAGGCCTCTAAGTTCCAACATAAAATTATCAAGCATTTCTGATTTTGGCCGATTAACCGGATAATCTTTAGCAAAAAAATCTGAATGCACTCTTTGCACTTTAATGTCTGGCCGATTAATAATCTTTACTAATTCACAGGCGATATCATAACGGCTGGCCGAGCCGCGGCAGACCATATGATAGACGCCGTAAAAATCCGTTTTTATAACTTCGCATAAATTCTGGCAAAAATCCTTGGTATAGGTGGGCGTGCCGAATTTATCATCAACGGCATGGATTTCCTTGGCGCCATCTCTTATCTGACGGGCCAGTTTGCCGATGAATTTTTTATCCTTATGGCCGCCGCCAATCATCCAACCGGGACGAAAAACAAAATATTCATTAAGGATGGACTTGACGATTTTTTCTCCTTCATATTTTGATTGGCCATAAACCGAAAGCGGCCTGACCTCGTCAAATTCCGTATAGAAAGCGTCTTTCTCGCCGTCAAAAATGCCGGCCGTGCAGATGTGAACCATTTTTATGCCGAATTTTTTGCAAACCAAAGCCACATTATGCGTCCCAATAGTATTGGTTAAATAAGCGTGGTGCGGGTCGTTTTCGCAAATTTCCAAATCGGTCTCGGCCGCCAGATGAAAAATAAAATCGGGCTTGATTTTTTCCGCCCAAGCCAAAACCTGGCCGTATTCCCTCACATCCAAATATTCAATCCCCTCCTCCGGATTCTTGTCGGTCGGGTAAATTTCGTATCCCGCCTCCAATAAAACCGGTATCATTGAACTGCCCAGCATCCCTCCCGCGCCGGTAATTAGAATTTTCATAATAATTTTTTATTTTTAATTTTTAAATAATTTTAAATTTATAAATTTTGAAAAATCTCTCCCATCTTTTCTGCAATCTTACCCCAATTATATTTATCATTCGCTATTTTATACGCGTTTTCAACGACTCTTTCCACTTCCGTCTTATTTTTTTTATCTAAAACATAATTAATTTTTTTGGCGATACTTTTTGGGTTTTTAACTTCACAAAACCAGCCGGTCGCGCCGTCTTGCAAAAAATCAGTAATACCACCCACCTTTGTGCCAATTACGGGAATACCAACAGACATAGCTTCTAAAAAAGCGTTTCCCAGTCCTTCGGATAATGACGGTCTGACAAAGACATTGGCTTGCGCCAAATAATAATAAATTTCGAAATTATTTAATTCTCCCCAGAAATCGACTTTATCGGCAACTTTTAATTTTCTGGCTAATTTTTCTAATTTTAATTTTAACTTTCCATCACCAATAATTATTAACTGCCCTTCGACCTCTTTCATTGCTTTAATTAAATATTCAATGCCATTTTTTTTAACTAATCGCGATACTGTAATAATTTTAAATTTTGAATTGTCATTTTGATTTTTGATTTTTGATTTTTGATTTACAAAAATCACTCCATTGGGAATAATTTCTACTGGGCATTTCGCCCCTAATTTTTCCGCTCGCTTTTTTAAAAAATTACTAATCGCCTGGATATAATCGGCCCGCCGATAAATCTGTTTATAAATCGGCCTGATTAAAAATGTCCGAAGCCAAATATCCCATTCACTATCCCCTTCTTGCAGGGTCAATAAATATTTAACTTCGGGAAATTTCTTTTTAAATTTTAAGGCGGCCCAGCCGGCTTGATTGGCCATTATCGCCCAAATCACATTAAAATTATTTTCTTTTTGTAATTGAATCGCTTTTCTAT
>CAYIRS010000081.1:0-3221 GCA_964365895.1 uncultured Gammaproteobacteria bacterium | reverse complement strand
CAAAATGCTTAATCGCCTCTTCAATGCCGAAAAAATTCTGACCCATGATTTCGCGGCCGCGCTTCTGGCTGGTGGTCGGCTCAAAACCGCCGTTGCGGATCAGGTTCACCAGCTTGATAGCGAGCCCATTGCCCCTTGAGTCAATGACTTTCTGAGCGAGTTCGGCATTAAGTCCCGCCTTTTCCAATTTCAGGAGCAGTTCGTGCTCTCTGTGCACCGAAATGGTGCGGTCTTCTATTTGGCTTACCATGGTATCCATGGCACACCTCCCATTATAATGTGCATCAGCTCTATGGCTGATTTAATTACTAATTGTGATTATATCACAAATTAATAGTCATGTCAATAGCAAAAACCTTAAAATCAACACATTTAATCTAAATTTAAATAAATATTAATTAAAAACTAATCTTAAATATAAGCCCTACTTTAAACTATCCAATAACTCATCAATTTCCATGGCTTTTTTTTCTTCTTCATCTAAATGAAATCTTAATTTTGGAATATTTCTTAAAACAATTTTTTCATTTAGCCAGTTACGCAAATCCTTGGCCTCTAGAATTAATGCCTTTATGGCCGCATGAATTTGCTCATCCGGCAAGATGCTGACATAAACATTGGCCTGTCGTAAATCTTTGGAGGTGGTAACTTTAGTAATGGTAATAATCGTCCCCAAAGGAAGCTCAATTTCCTTATTAATAATTAGGCCAAGTTGCTCTCTTATCAGTCCATTAATTTTAATAATACGATCTGACATTATATTTTTTTATAAAATTCTAAGGTGTCGCCTTCTTGGATTATGGGATCGCCCTCAAAATTAACACCGCATTCTTGGCCGGAACCGACCGCCTCAATTAATTGCCTTGAACACTCAAGGCGATTGACCTTGCCCGAGGCCACGGGTTCGCCGCCGCGAATTACAATTACGGTATCAGAAACCTCTAAGGCCCCCTCGCTAACCCGGCCGCCGACAATCATGCTGTTGCTTTCTTGCCTGAATATTTTTAAGACCTCTAATTTGCCGATTAACTTTCGCGCCATTTCTTTTTCTTTCAAATCCGCCATTTCTTTTTTAATATCTTCAATGAGATGATAAATCACTTCATAGAATTTTATGGCCACTTTCTTGTCTCGGGCCAGATTGGCGACGGCCGGCATGGGCTTAACATGAAAACCCAATATTTTGGCGCCGGTAGCTTCGGCTTTTAACACATCTGATTCGGTGATTAGTCCCAGCCCCTTGCCAATAATTTTAATTTTAATTTCAACCGTCTCTAGCTTTATCAAACTTTCAATAATCGCGCCCAATGACCCTAAAACATCGGTCTTAATAATTAAATTTATAAATTTAACTTTTCCCTCCTCCTCATTCTGGCCGTTAATTCTAAGGGAAAAATCTTGCTTGCTTTTATGCTTCCTGATATTCTTATTTAAATTTTCTACTTGCCCTACGCCGACTGCTTCCATAACACTGCCCACTTCCGGCACCGCTTTTAAGCCCAAAATTCTTACCGGCGTCCCGGGCAGAGCCGACTCGGCTGAATTTCCCAGATAATCTTTGAGCGCCTTGACCTTGCCATAAAAATCATTACCCATGGCCAGAAAATCGCCCACCCTAAGGGTACCCGCCTGGACCAAAATCGTCGCCACCGGCCCTTCGCCTTTATCAATATGCGACTCAATAATGGTGCCGATGGCCAAACGATTGGGATCGGCCATTAAGCCGTCTTTTTCCAAGTCAGCAACAAGCAAAACCGTTTCCAGTAAATCTTCCAGGCCCGTTCCTTCCTTGGCCGAAACTGGAACGCAGATAACTTTGCCGCCCCAGTCCTCGGGCAATAAATTCAATTGCGCCAATTCTTGTTTAACTTTTTCAATGTTCGCTTCCGGTTTATCTATTTTATTAATCGCGACCACAAAAGACAGTTGCGCGTTTTGGATAATCTTAATGGCCTCTTTGGTTTGCGGCTTTATGCCGTCATCAGCCGCGATGACTAAAATCGCCACATCAGCGATTTTGGCGCCTCTAGACCTCATGGCCGTAAAGGCCTCATGGCCGGGCGTATCAAGAAAAGTAAGGGTTCGATTATTTTTGCGTACTTGATAGGCGCCGATGTGCTGGGTAATGCCGCCGCTTTCGCGGGAAACCACGTCGGTTTTGCGGATACTGTCTAAAATTTTTGTTTTGCCGTGGTCAACGTGGCCCATAACCACAATCACCGGCGAACGCGGTTTGAAGCCCTCCCCTTTCTCTTGTAAAATTGTTTTTAATTTTTCCTGCGCTTGCAAAATATGGTCATTTTCCGGCCGGGTTTCATCTTCAATAATCTTATAGCCCAAGCCCTCGCCGATAATAGAAGCGGTATCAAAATCAATTTTTTCATTCATTGAGATTAAAACGCCATTTTTCATTAATTCTACCAAGACCTTATTGACCGGCAATTTCAATAAACCCGCAAACTCCCGAACACCAATGACCAGAGGCACTCTCGCCTCTTTGACTTGGGCTTCTTCATCTACTTTATTAATATCTATGTCCGCATTTTGGCCACGGATTTCCGCGAGGCGCAATTTTTCTTTTTCTTTCTTTTCGTTAACGCGCCAGGTCTCAATGATTTTAGAAGCAATGCGGTCGTCAACTTTAATCGCTCTTCGGCCAATATCAAAACCGAGCTGGGGCAATTTTTCCAGCATCTCATCGGTAGTCACTTTTAGTTTTCTCGCTAATTCGCTTACGTTCATTTAGTGGTAATTAAATTAACTTTTTAATTCTACCAAAAAATACAAAAAATTTCAAGTGTATGCCGCATTATGCTCCGGTCTTGGGCAATAAAAAACAATTGAAAAAAAATGATTTTTATGATAAATTAATAAGCGAACACAATGGCCTGGTAGCCGAGTAGTTTAGGCGATGGTCTGCAAAACCATTTACATGGGTGCAATTCCCATCCAGGCCTTAAATAAAATAATCGGCTCCTGCCGATTGTTTTATTTTTGGATGGGATTTGCACGGGCAGAAAACGAGGCAAGCCCGAGAGGGCGATGCCGAGTGCCACCCCGACGTAACGTCGGGGCGCTATCCAGGACGAGACCCGCGAGAGCGGGATGAGATTCCCATCCAGGCCTCATTAGACAAAAAATTCCCGAGTAGGGAATTTTTTAGTATATTTCCACTTCCGCATATTTTACACCGAATTTTTTCGCCTGCTCTCTGGTCGGCA
>CAYIRS010000080.1:0-3310 GCA_964365895.1 uncultured Gammaproteobacteria bacterium | reverse complement strand
AACCATCTCATAATAATTTTTGATAAATTTCCATCAACTTTTGGTAGTGGTTATGGGCGTTAAAATTTTTAACAAATTCTTTGGCCTTGGCGCCAAGCTTGATTATATTATCCGGCTTATCAATTAAATATTCAATAGCTTGTTTCAGCTGTATTTCGTCATCAATATTTACTAAAATTCCAGTTTGGTTGTGTTGGATTATTTCGGTAAAGGCGCCGACCCGGGTGGCGATTACCGGCTTGCCCAAAACATACGACTCCACAACGCCAAAACCAAAGGTTTCATGGATGCGGGAGGGGAAGACGGCGAACAAGCATCGGGCGATGGTTTCTTTTAAATCCTCTTTGTTTTGAGCGTTTAAAAATTCCACTCGGTTATTTAGAGCGAGCTTATGAACCAGTTTTTTCAATTTAGCTTCTTGCGGCCCATTGCCCACAATTTTTAATTTAATATTAATACCCTTAATGGCTTTAATGAGAGTATCCACTCCTTTGCTTTCATCTAACCGGCCAAAAAATAAAATATAGCTTGTCTCGGTTTTGCTCGGCGGTTTGTTTTGTAGAGCCGTGGTGTCAATAAAATGCGGCTGAACAATAATTTTGTTCAAGTCAAAGCCGTTTCTGACCAATTGGTTTTTGACGAAATTAGACGGCGCGATAAAAATATCAACATTTTTTTCATAAATTTTTAGCCATTTATGGAAATAAAATTCTAAGCCAACCAAGGCCTCGGCCAAAAGTGAATTTTTATGCTTGACTTTTTTGCCATTAGCCCGCAGGACATAGTCGGGCTTAATCAATTTAAAATCATGGACGGTCATCACGATGGGTAGGCCCGCCTTTTTAATGGCCGGCAAAATTGAGGGCGAGATTTGGTGATAGATATTGTGAATATGCGCGATTTGCGGCTTTTCTTTTTTGATTAGTTTTTTTATTTTTCGGGCGGCGCTGAAAGACCAGAAAATCCGGCCGATTTTAAAGATATTTTTAAAATGGAATTTTTCCAGATTTATATCAGAAATAAAATATCCGGCCTCATTGCTCGGCAAGTTTTTTTTATTTTTCTGCGAGAAAACAACCACCTCATGGCCGTTTTTTTTCAGCAATTCAATCAGGGAGAGAAAATATGTTTCCGTCCCGCCCCGAGGATAAAAGAATTTGTTTATTTGAAGGATTTTCATAGTAATGAAATTTTGAATTTTGAATTTTACAATTTTGAAATAATGATTTAATTTTGAATTTTGATTTGAATTAATTATTTGTTTTAAATTTATTCATTCAAAATTATTTCAAAATTCAAAATTGTAAAATTCAAAATTAGCTATTTTCTCTATTAATTATTTTACGGTTAATCACTCCACTGCTTCGCAGTAGTCCCAACAGTATCCAAAAAAATATGGCCATCAAATTTGTTTCTAAATATGGCTGGAATAAACTGGCGGAAAAAAGGGCGGCCAGGCCGGCCAAAATACCTAAATAATAAGGCATTAAGTCCTGGTCGCGATAAATATATTTTAGACCCTTAACCACCACCGACAAGACGAAGAACACGAAAAAAACCAGACCGATAAGGCCCATCTGGACCATAATCGCCAAAGGGGAATTGTGAATATTGCGTATTTCTTCGGCGGTTTGCCACCCCTCCGACTCAAATAATATTTTTTTGCCGAAGCCAACGCCGAAAACGGGTTCGGTTAGCCAGACCTTCTTGGCCGAGCGCCATAATTCAAGGCGCCAGGCCGCGCTGGTATCTTCATTGACATTGGCCACGGAAGCGACCCTTTGTTTTAGGTTTTGCATGGCTTTAAAATCATTACTGTTAATTCGCGCCGGATATAAGTTTATTGCTAAAAAAATAATCGCGGCTAAGCTTAAAATCACCAAGCCATTATTTATAAAACATCTAATTAGCCCCCTTTTGTTTTTATTGGGCATAAAAATAAACAAGACCAAAATGCCAAAAGCCAATGATAGCCAAAGGTGCCGCATTAAGGAACCGGCGATGCCTAAAAGCCAAATCCAGACAATGGCCCAGACAAACCCATTGTTCCGGAATTTTTTAAATGCAAGCAAGCTGATAGTAATTATGGTTGATAGGGTGAGATAAAAACCGTGCGTGCCGGCTAAAAATCTCACCCCCGCCGTGGAAAGGGGCGTAAATTCGGTCCACAGGCCTTGGCCCAAGAAAAATCCGGCCGCAATGAAGCCGATAATTAAAACCCCGCCGATAAAAATAAGCTGGACGGTATTTTTAAATATTTTTATATTTTGAACGGAATAAACCGTCAGAAAATAAAGCAGCGGATAAAAAGTATAATTTTTAAAAGTACTGAAAGCCACTTCCAGGTCGGCATTAACATCAAGATTGGCTCTGATATAATAAAAAATGGAGATAATCAGAAAAATGAATAATATTTTTTCCGGCGCTTCCCAAATTATTTTTGGCCGGTCTTTTTCGGCTTGAGGGCGGAAAAAGCTGATGAGCCAGCCCAGGATAGTCAGGCCGATGACCATATCCAATGGATAAAGCTTATATATCTGCCGTTCCATAACCAATGACTGCAAGGTAAAAAATCTTTCAAAAATCATGGTCATAATAATTATCAATTTTAAACCGCTCGGGTAAGAGGGGATGATTAACACGGCGGCGATAATGGCAAATAGTAAATATAAAAACGGCGAAAGGCCGAAAATTATGGAAAGGATAATTATGCCGGCCAAATAAATAAAAGCCACGAGATTATAAAGTGAGATGGTTGCAAAACTCTTTCTGCTGCAATTTTTTATTTTCGGCTGCGACTTCGTCGGGTGGCGTAAAAAGATTTTCACCGTAGCTGGGCTACGGCTCAAATCTTTTTGCTTACCCTCCTCGTCTCGCCGGAAAATATAAAATTTCGCGACAAAATAGTTTTGCCACCATCTCAGTGAAATTTTTTCCTTTATTAAATTATTTAATTGGCCGACGGTTGCGGTTTTAACCATATATTTTTTAAGTCCACAAAGTTGAAGGTTGAAAGTTGAAAATTCATAAAGAAAAATTTAGTTATAAAGTTATAAAGTTAAATCATTCTAATTTCATAAACTTTATGAACTTTCAACTTTCTAACTTTTTATTTACCAGCCGTAGTATTGGTTGTCGTCCGATTGATCTGATTGAATTGGCTCATGGCTACCGGCCGGATTTAAAAAATCAGCGCCGTAATTATTTTTGCGCGAGGCCGCGTCTTGATTGATTTTGTCGGCGCTGGCCGAAATCCTCGGTTCCCGATTGACCAATTCAATGGTCTCGTCCTGGGTCGCCATTTTTTTAA
>CAYIRS010000079.1:0-3329 GCA_964365895.1 uncultured Gammaproteobacteria bacterium | reverse complement strand
CAAAAAAGGCAAAAGACCTGATTATCGCGGGCGTTATCGGCATTATTATTATTTTAGCGGCCTACGCGATTGCCGCATTTGTTATTACTAATATCGGAAATGCCACCGGCTTAAACGATGTAAGAAATTAATCTTAATTTTAAATAAACCCGCCCCGACGTGCGTCGGGGCGGGTTTATTTAATTAACTTTATTGATTTCCAACTCTTACTCTCCTTTTCAGCCCCCAAATTTTAATCAAATACTCCGCCATGGTCTTAAAAACTTTTACCGTGCTTTTCCGGTTTAAATTCCGGTATTCCGACCAATTCACCGGCACTTCTTTTATCTTATACCCCCATTTTTCCGATAAAATGGTGATTTCCGTATCCAAAAAAAAGCCATTGTCTTTTGTTTTTGATAAAACATTATTTTTCACTTGATTATTAATCGCTTTAAAGCCGCACTGAAAATCGGTAATTTTTGTCCCTAATATCAATCTGACCAATGAGCGATAAGCGACCGAGGTCAGGTCTCTAAAAAACGGCCGAGCCACTACCGAGCCCTTTAAATACCTTGAGCCCAGCGCTAAATCAGCGCCACCTTTAATGCCCTCAACCAATAAATTAACGGCCGGCAAATCAACGGCCAAATCCGCGTCCATCACGATATAAATATCGGCCTCATAATTTTGAAACGCCGTACGCCAAGCCACGCCCTTGCCCTGCTGTTTGGTAAAAAAATAATCCACGGCCGGATATTTTTGCGCCAGTTCGCGGCCGATAATTCCGGTGTTATCATTAGAATTATTATCAGCAATAACTATTTTGCAATCATAACCGCTCAAGTCGCGCTGGCAAAACGCCAAGACCTTAAGCGCACTTTTTTCAATAATCAGCTGTTCATTATAAACCGGTAAAACAATTAAAATTTTCATAAAACTTTATAAATTATGGCGTCGTCATCGCCATATACTTTCAAAAAACGAAAGTTGTTGTTAAGCATTTCAATCATTTTTTTATGAGCGGGCGTGGCTAAAACATATTTGGCCTTAAAATCATTTTTAATAATTAAATAGGCCTCGTCGCTTCTTTTCCCCATTGTGATATCCCACCATTTCTGATAAAGCTCTTTATCATACAAATACATAAAAGTCGCGTCCAAGCCGACAATATAATAATTCTGGCTGTTATAATAAAAAAGCTCCGGAAAAATATCCCAGTCGCTATTAAAAACAAGGTCGCCTTGGTTAGAATTTTTGAGCAAAAAATCAGAGGCGTTTTTAAGGTAATTATAATGCAAGCCCTGTGATAAATTATCTTTTGATTTGAGGGGCAGATAATAGGCCAGAATAATGGCCACACTCACGATCAGGGCCAAGAAAAAAACCCGCAGCCAATAATTATTAAATATAATCTTGCCTAAAATTATTTTCAGCCGCTACAGCTCTTCTCTCGCCTTTTTAATTTCCCAAACGCCGCTATAAACCACGGCCGAAAATATCACCATAAAGGGCGCGAGGTATTCAATGTTTCTTCTGGCTTTCACGGTCGCCAGAAAAAATAAAATAAATAAAAAGAAAAGATATTTAACATTGACGCTGAAGTGTTTATAATTATTCAAAAATAAAATCAGGGCGCCAACCACCAAAATGAGGGGCAGATAAGTATTTTGGATTAATTGAGGGGCGCTGTAAGGATACCATTCGGCGCCCACGCCGATTGCTCCCTGAAAATTTATCAATCCGATCTGCACGATATGGATCCAATAAAATTTTAAATTCTTGGGAAAATACGGATTGATAATAATGCCTAAAACAAGGCCAAAAAATACACTGGCAAAAAGTTTAAGATTGTTTTTGCCATAAAGATTTTTAAAAAACCGCCACAAAAAAATTTTGATTTTTTGCGGGCGGGATTTAAAACCTAATTTTAACCGAACCAAAAAATTTTCTTGGCCGGGCCCGGCTAAATCCAGGCTGTAAATAAATATGTAGGCCAGCGCTAAAATCAACAATAAAAACCAGCCGTCATAAGTCCAAACATAAATAAAAGATAAAAAAAATAAAGGCCAATATTTTTGCCGCATAATAAAAAAAACGGCTAAAAATACAATTATCAGCGACAAGGGTTGGGCCTTAACCAGGCCCAGGCGAAACATAAACGACTCACTGGATAAAAGTAAAAAATTATACCAGAAAGCGCCTTTTACTTTAAGCCGGCTCAATAAGAAAAAGAAGGTTATAATCGCCAAGGAATCTAAAATAATGTGGGCTAATTTGGCGCCCACCACTGGCGGCAGCCACCGGACAAAGGGCGCCAAATACAAATGATACAAAAAATGATGGTCAATATAGCCGTCTTTTAAAATCGTGAAATTCAAATAGGGAAAATCATAAATAACGCCCCTTTCATTGATGAGCTGGGCCATCTTGATATGATAGAAAGAATCCGGGTCGCGAAAATACGGCGAATCCTGCAGCCAGGAAAAATAAACCAGGGAAACTAAAAACAGCAACAAGAAAGCGACTATTCTGTTGCGGTCCAACCAGTTGTTAAGGGCGGAAAATTTAATTTTTATGGCCATGGGATTTACCCCGTGGAATAGCTTGCTATATTCCATGGGAATTGCTCAATTTTCCAACTCCTTTTTAAAAAAATCAACCCAGGGAACTTGCGCCGGGTCTTTTTTATTCAAGACCGCCAGATAAAAACTAAGCCAGCTGCCTAAAAGCAAAATTTCCAGGCATGCCAAAAGTTTGCTTTCACCGCTAATCAAATAATCAATAAAATTAATTTGCTGTTTTTTCAAGACCTTTTGCGTGATTAAAAATCTTTTGGCGATCGGCTGGCTGTAGCCGCGGGCGTTGAAAAATAAAACCTTTATTTTTTGGGCCGCGGCCGGCGGCCAAGACAGGCCATCCATTAAATGATGGTTTAACTCGGGGATTAGATAGCTGAAAGCCAAATTTTTGGCGCTCTCATTTATTTGGTTGGCTAAAATGCGGGCATTGGCTGATAAAAATTCCGCGGCGATTAAAATCGGCAGACGGCCGGATAGCTTAAGAGCTAAATTTTTTGCCCAGTTATCGGCCGAGGGCGAATGGTTGTTGATTTTTTTATTGAAAATTTCCAAATATTCAACGGCATTGGCTATTTCTTGGTTATTGACTTTAATAATTTTTAAATTGGAAAAAAGCGCCAGCGCCGCGCCCAATTGAGACCCAAGGCCGTAGCGGGGCTGGCCCGATGGATTATATCTGGTGTTTATTTTATAAAAAGGCAGTTTATTTTTTCGGGCCAAGGCCATAATTTTTCCGCCGGAGGCCAGACAAAATATTTTTGCTTTTTT
>CAYIRS010000078.1:0-3440 GCA_964365895.1 uncultured Gammaproteobacteria bacterium | reverse complement strand
AAATTAAATCATTATTTCAAAATTCTAAAATTCAAAATTGTAAAATTAACTTATTAAATTATGTTTGAGCCGCGCGATTTGGAAAAACAAAATCAGGTCCCAGACGCCAATCAAGCCAAGGCGCCCGCTTTAAGCGCGGCGCAGAAAAAGAAAGCCGAGGTGGCCGAAATCAGCCAGACCAAAGAGGCGCTGGAAGAGGAGCGCGTTTATCGGCGCGGGGTGGTTTCAATCCGGGATTTAATCGCGCCTACCGCCATTGAAGTCCAGAGTTCCTATATTAAATTGGGCGACTTGTTTATCCGGACCCTGTTTACCGTTGAATATCCCCGCTATATTTTTGTGGGCTGGTTCGCGCCGATTATTAATATGGACATCACCGCCGATATTGCCATTTATTTTTATCCCGTTAGTTCCGCCGTGATTTTAAAACAGCTTAAAAAGAAAGTCGGCGTTTTGGAGGCGGGACTGATTGCTGACGCGGAAAAGGGCGCGCCTCGCGATCCCTTGCGGGAAACGGCGTTAAGAGATATGGAAAAATTGCGCGATGATTTGACTCAAGGCGTGGAGCATTTTTTTCAGACGGCTTTGTATATTACCGTTTATGCCAAGACCTTGGATGAGCTGGATAAAATCTCGGAAGGAGTGGAAAATGTTTTTGGTTCTCATTTAGTTTTTTCCAAAAGGGTTTTTTATCAAGCCGAGCAGGGATTTAATTCCACCTTGCCTTTGGCCCGAGATGAATTAGAGGTTTTGGTTAATATGAATACTTCGCCCTCCGCCTCCTCTTTCCCTTTTGTCTCTTCAGACCTTACTTCGGACCGAGGCGTATTATACGGCATCAATCGCCACAACAACAGCTTGATTTTATTTGACCGCTTTTCTTTGCAGAATGGCAATATGGTGGTTTTTGCCACGGCCGGCGCCGGCAAATCCTATGCCATTAAGCTTGAGGTCTTAAGGAGTTTGATTTTCGGCACGGAAATAATCATTATTGACCCGGAAAGGGAATATAGGCATCTGTGCGAGGCGGTGGGCGGGACTTACATAGACATTTCCCTTAATTCCGAAAACAAGATTAATCCTTTTGATTTGCCGCGCGCCATCGGCGAAGACACTAAGGCCGGCGACATCATCAGAAGCGCGGTTATTACCGTCAAGGGCCTGGTCCGCTTGATGATCGGCGACATTACCCATGAAGAGGACTCCATAATTGACCGCGCGATTTTGGAGACCTACGGGAAAAAGGACATTACGCCCAATGTTGATTTGTCAAAAGTGGAAACGCCGACTTTGAGAGACCTGCAGGATATTTTAGAAAGCATGGCGGGCGGAGAAAGCATTGCCCTGCGCCTTAAAAAATATACGGAAGGCACGTTTTCCGGCTTGTTGAACAATCCGACCAATGTGATTATGAAAAATCAACTGGTGGTGTTCAGCGTCCGCGACCTGGAAGATGAGCTGAAGCCGCTCGCGATTTATTCTATTATTAATTATATTTGGAATGTGGTCAGGAGCGAGATGAAAAAGAGAATTTTAGTCGTGGATGAGGCGTGGTGGCTGATGCAGAGAGAGGATTCGGCTAAATTCATTTTTGCCCTGGTCAAGCGCTGCCGAAAATATTATTTGGGCGTGACCACGATTACGCAGGACATCAATGATTTTTTGACTTCGCCCTATGGCCAGGCCATTGTGAATAATTCGTCTTTGCAACTATTAATGAAACAATCGCCGGCCGCCGCTGATTTGGTGCAGAAGACCTTTTTACTGACCGAAGGCGAGAAATATCTGCTTTTGGAATGCGGGGTGGGCGAGGGGATTTTTTTCGCTGGCGCCAAGCACGCGGCCATCAAAGTCGTGGCTTCTTATTCCGAAGACCAATTAATCACTTCAGATCCCCAGCAACTATTGGAGATTGAGCAGGCCAAAAGAGAGTTTGACGAATATCTGGCGGGCGGGGGATAACTTGTAGCTTGTAGCGGATAGCATTTAATACAAATACAACACACTAAGTCATATGCCATAAGTCATATAAATATGTTTGAGCAAAATAAAAAAAAGATAATTACTATTGCCGCTATTGTCCTGGTTATCATTTTGATTTTTCTAATCATCTGGTTTTTGCTTCCTAAAAAGCCGGCGGAAAAGGCGAGTGTCGCCGTTAATACTAACACTCAAGTGAATCAGGGCTTAGTTAATGAAATTGCTAAATTGCCGCCGCCCAATCAAGCAAAAATACAAGAAGAGAATAATTACACGCTCGGTTTGAAACAGCTGGCCTTTTCTTTTGCCGAGCGGTTTGGCAGCTATTCAAACCATTCGGGGTCAGCGGGGCTGGAAAGTTTATTTCCGCTGGTGACGGCAAGGATGCAGTCAGCGATTAATAAAATAATCGCCAATAATTCCTACAGCACTTCCACTTACGAAGGTTTTAATACCAAGGCCCTGACCGGCGATTTATTAAATATAGACCAGCAAAAGGCGGGTATTTTAGTATACACCCAGAGAACCTACCGCCTCGCCGATAAAACGCCGAAAGTATTTTATCAGAATTTATCATTAAAATTTTTGAAAATCGGCAATGAATGGAAAATTGACGAAGCGGTTTGGCGGTGAAGAAATGTTTATAGTCAAAAAAAAACATGAACTGGCGCGGGACTGGTTTTTGGATTTATTATTTCCCAAAAAATGCGTCAATTGCGGCTTGGAAAATAATTGGCTGTGCGATAATTGCCAAAAATTATTAGGCATTAACAAGATTTATCGCTGTCCCATCTGCCATAAAATCCAAATTGATTGCCGCGTCTGCGGCGGCTGCCAAGACCAGTCATTTTTAGACGGCTTATGGGTTTTGGCCAATTATAGCAATCCCTTGATTCAAAAAATAATCCAACTGATTAAATATAATTATATTTCCGATTTGGCCTTTTATTTTGATAAATTAATTGAAGAGTATTTTAAAGAAATCGGCGGTTGGCAAAAAGAGAATATATTAGTGCCCGTACCCCTCCATCGCCGGCGATTTTTGTGGCGCGGCTTCAATCAGGCGGAATTGATTTGTGAACGGATTAAAGCGGTCTTTGATAATCAAATTAATAATCAGATTTTGATAAGAAAACAGAATAATAAGCCGCAAGTCAAACTGCCAGCGAGTGAAAGACGGAAGAACGCCAGTGGTATTTTTAAATTAAATAATTTTGCTCGCGGCGCTTTTTCGGATATTATGGACCAAGTTGATATTGTTTTAGTTGATGATGTTTACACGACCGGTTCAACCATGCAGGAAGGCGCCAAAACTTTAAAGGACGCTGGCTTTAAAACCGTCTGGGGCTTGGTGGTGGCCAGGGATTAATTTTATTTAGTGTTTTTGACACGAGAGCTTTGACACAAGTTGCTTTTTATGATAAAATATTGGGGTTATTGATGTTTGGAGAGGTGGCTGA
>CAYIRS010000077.1:1610-3628 GCA_964365895.1 uncultured Gammaproteobacteria bacterium | reverse complement strand
CTGATAAAAGCGACTGCATTCTTTGACTAAGTTCCGGATTAGCTTCAATAATTAATTTTATCCAATAAATCGTCTCTTTCGCTTCTTTACGACAAATTCTTAATCTAAACTGAAAATCTTTTTTAGTTTCTGTCTCGTTGGCTTCTCTATAGTTGGCGCCCAATGAGGTGCCAGATCGTATAATTTGATCTGCAGGTCTAAAATTAATGTTATTTTTTGGTAACGATTTAACCATTCGAATTATTCTCTTGCCATATTCTAAAGTTCTGTCTTCAAGGTCATAAGTATGACTTTTTTGAATTCCGGTCATTGGTGCTTATTTGAAATTTGTAATTTTGGATTTATAATTTAAATTATATCCAATTATTTATCAACTTTCAATGATTGACACTTGCCTCCTATTTTGCTACACTATTAAAAGCTAATTTACCTGCAAAATTATCATTAATTACTAAAAAGCAGGACTTCCCTTGGGAGGTTAAGACAAACATATGACAAACGTTACGCCAAAAAAAGAAAAGGAATCGGAAATGACGAAACTGCTTGAAGAGAAGCAGTATTTTAATTTTCCAAAAATTGGGGATTTGGTAAAGGGCAAAATTATTTCCGCCCAAAAAAATGAAATTCATATTGATTTAAACGGCCTGGCCACCGGCATTGTCCGAGGCAAAGAATGCTATGGCGAATCCGAGCAATATCGCAATTTAAAACTCGGCGATGAAGTTGAGTCCACGGTCTTGGATTTGGAAAATGAAAACGGCGAAATTGAATTATCATTCCGCTATGCCGGCCGGCAAAAGGCCTGGCAAAATATCAAGACGGCCAAAAACGACGGCGCGATAATTAAAGCCGCCATCACCGACGCCAACAAGGGCGGGCTGATGATTAATGTGGAAAATACACCCGGATTTTTGCCCGTTTCCCAATTAGCGCCCGAGCATTATCCGAGAGTTCCGGGCGGCGATAAAAATAGAATTTTAGAAATTCTAAAAAGCTACGTGGGCAAAAAATTTGAGGTTAAAATAATTGACGCCGACGAAAACGAAGACCGTCTGATCGTGTCGGAAAAAGCGGCCTGGGAAGAAACGCAAAAAGACACGATGAATAAATACAAAATCGGCAGCTTGGTGGAAGGCGTGGTGACCGCGGTTACTGATTTCGGCGTCTTTGTTGAATTTGATGACAAGCTTGAGGGCTTGGTCCATATTTCCGAAATCGCCTGGCAGAGAATTGACAACCCGCACGACCTTATTAAAGCCGGCCAAAAGGTAAAAACCGAAATCATCGGCATTGAAAAATCAAAAATTTTTTTATCCATGAAAAAACTGATGAAAGACCCGTGGGACGATATTGAAAAGAGATATAAAATCGGGCAAAAAGTAAGCGGCGTGGTTTTAAAAACCAATCCTTTCGGCTTGTTTGTGGAATTAGACAAAGACATTCATGGCTTGGCTCATATTTCCCAATTGAGCGAAAAACCGATTAAGGATATCAATGAATTCGCGAAATTAGGCGACAAATTTGATTTCTATATTCTCACGATTGAACCAAAAAATCATCGCTTGGGCTTGGGCATCTTAAAACCCAAAGAAAAGAAAGAAAAGAAAATTGAGAAAAAAGAGGAAAAGGCGGAAGAAGCGGCCGGGGCTAAAACCGAAAAACCGGACGCAGTCGCAGCCAAGAAAGATTGCTTCCCCCTCGGGTACTCGGGGTCGCAAGGGGAAATAGAGGAAAAAGTTGAGAAAAAAATAGAGGAAAAGGCCAAGGCCGAAAAGAAAGAAGACAAAACCGAAATCAAAGAAAAGGTTGAGAAAAAAACCAAGGCCGAAAAAAAAGAAAATGAAAAAATAGTCCAAGCCGAAAAAAAGGAATCGGAAAAACCGCAAACTGAAGAAAAAAAAGAATAAAAAAAACAGAGAACCGCCCCCCCCCCCCCCTAAGGCGGGGGGGGGCGGGGTTTTTAAAAAAAAAAATTAAAAAAAAAACCCATAAACGGTTGGGACAAAAAAACAACACAA
>CAYIRS010000077.1:0-1600 GCA_964365895.1 uncultured Gammaproteobacteria bacterium | reverse complement strand
ACCATACACCCCCCCCCCCCCCCCTACCGGGGGGGGCGGGGCGGATTTTTAAATAAAAAAATTTCAAAAAATCCCCTTGACGCTGTAGCTCAAAAATCCGACGAATTCAAAAATAATCACCAACAAAAATAAAATAACCGAGGCCGTTAAAAGCCAGCTCCAAGGCAAAATAAGATAAACCAAAACCGCGGTCGTGCCCAAAACCTGAAAAACCATTTTTGACTTGCCCCACCAATTCGCGGGCGGCAATTTTTTGTGAAAGAAAAAAATAAAAAAAATCACACCGGCCAAAATGAGCAATAAATCAAACACGACCACCGTCAAGATTAAGGCGGGATAAGGATAAAAATAAATTAAAAAAAGCGAGAGGAGGATAATCAAAAGCTTGTCGGCTAACGGGTCTAATATCTCGCCCAGCGGCGATGTCTGTTTTCTGCTTCGCGCCAATGAGCCGTCAATACTGTCGCCTAAGGCGGCCAAAAAGAAAAACCCTAAAACCCAAACAAAACCGCCAATCGCCAAAAAATACAAAATCACTGGTATTAAAATAAAGCGAGTGGCGGTAAAGAAATTGGGCGAAACCCAAACCGGCAAAAATCTGATTAAAACGGCGTGCCAAAAGGCGTCTACCTTTTTCTGTATTGACATATTAATAAAAATTGATTACTATATAATGGTATCATAAATTCCGTTAATTAGGAAAATCTGACTAAACTTAAATAATAGAATTGTTTAGAAAATTCCAAAATTCAAAATTAAATCATTATTTCAAAATTCAAAATTCCAAAATTCAAAATTATTAAACATATGAATAAAATTACAAAAAACATCCTGGTCGGCTTGTTCGTTTTTATGGCCTTGGCCGCGCTTTTGAGCTTATATAATCTGCCGGCAAAAAAACCGCAAACGGTTGATTTGGGCACTTTGGTCAATCAAATTGATAAAGAAGAAATTAAAGCCATTGCCGTCAAGGGAAACCAATTAAACATCACTTTGAATAACGGCGATTTGGAAATCAGCCAAAAAGAACCGGCGGACAGCATCAGCGCCCTGCTTAAAAACCTCAATGTCAATCCGGATAAAATTAAAAAAATCGCCATCAGCGTGGAGAGCGAGGACGGGCTGAAATTCTGGCTGGCCACGATTTTACCGCTGGCCATTCCGATTTTATTTATTGTGGGCTTCCTGTGGTTTATGATGCGCCAAGTCCAAGGGGCAAACAGCAAGGCCCTGGGCTTCGGCCAAAGCCGCGCCCGGGAATTCAATCCGAATCAAGCCGCCAAAATCACTTTTAAAGACGTGGCGGGCGTCAAGGAAGGCAAGCAGGAATTAGTTGAGGTGGTTGATTTTTTAAAAAATCCAAAAAAATATTTAAACTTGGGCGCGCGCATTCCCAAGGGCGTATTATTGGTCGGCGCGCCGGGCACGGGCAAAACCTTATTGGCCAAAGCCGTGGCCGGCGAAGCCAATGTGCCCTTTTTCAATATCTCGGGTTCTGAATTCGTGGAAATGTTTGTGGGCGTGGGCGCTTCCCGCGTCAGGGATCTTTTTGCCAAAGCCAAAAAGTACACGCCTTGCATTGTTTTTATTGACGAGCTTG
>CAYIRS010000076.1:0-3763 GCA_964365895.1 uncultured Gammaproteobacteria bacterium | reverse complement strand
ATCGTAAAAAGACAGAAAAGCGTCAAAAATAATCGGCTTTTTGGTTAAAAATTTCGCTAAAACAACCGCCTGATTGCCCGGAAAACCGGCAATTATTACCTCATAATCATTTCTTATTTTCCAATGCTTTTTTATTAAATCAAAATATTTTGCGATGCCGGGCAAATCACTGCGGCATTCAATAATTTCCACGCCATTTTCTTTCAAACCCCCAATAATGATGCGGTTGCGGCTGTATTGGGGATTATATTTTCCAAAATAGCAAATCTTCATTTCTCTATTTTATGAATAATCTTTTACGCAATTTTTGCGTCCGCCAATACAAATTAATAAACAGCGAATATTCTATGGGCAAGCCGAAATATTTCATTTTCCATCTTAACTTTTCCAAAAAATAAAATGGCATGATAAACGGCGCCAAATAAATCGGATACCTTTTAATATAATCTTTTAAGGTCTTCCGGCTGGTGGCAATTACCGAACAGACCCTTTGGAGACGGATTTCATTTGGATTTTTAATCCAAGGAAAATTTTCTAAATTGCTGGAACTGCTGTCCAAGGATTTAGCCACGACCGCCGGCCAATCTTCCAGCTTATCCGGAAATTTGTAGCCCATTTTTTCGCAAAGTTTAGCCAATTCATCGCCCGGATAGGGGCGATACGGCTGGGGACTGATTATTTCAATCATCGGCCCAATGGCCAATAATTTATCTACTAATCTTAAGGTCATTAACCGTTCCTCTTTGGTTTCCGTGGGTAAGGCGCACATAAAAGAATAATTGGCTCTAATACCGTGCCTTTGGCACATTTGCGCTGATTTGATAATCTGTTCAATGGTGATGCCTTTCTTTAAAAAATCCAAAATTCGCGGCGAGCCGGATTCGGCGCCAAACATCAATTTATAACAGCCGGCTTCCTTGAGTTGCTCCAAAAATTCATCATTAATAAAATCAGCGCGGAAATAATCTACCCGGCAATTGGCCAGCCACTGGAATTTCAATCCCCTGTCTTTAATGCCCGCCAAAATTTCAACCACCCTTGGCTTGCCCACAAAAAAATTGTCCTCTTGAAATTTCAATTTTTTATAGCCGAGTTTATTAATGATAAAATCAAGTTCGTCCAAAATTTTCGGCGCCCGTTGAAATCGCCACGCCCGGTTATGCAAAGATATATTAACGCAAAAAGTACAGCGGTAAGGACAGCCTCGGCTCGTATTTAAAATCATTAAATCAAACTTCAGGGTCTTGGGCGACAGCAAAGAGTAATCCAAAATCGGCAAATCATTTAAATCAATTAAATCCTTTTCAAAATTTTTCATTATTTGGCCGTCTTTTTTATAAATCAATCCGCCGATATTGTTAATGTCTTCCTGGCCGTTAAAATATTTCAAAAGTTTCAAAAAAGAAATTTCACCCTCGCCGATAATTAAATAATCAATAAAAGGATTGATAATCGTCTGGTCCGGAAAAAGCGTGGGATGAATGCCGCCCCAAACCACGGCGATGTCTTTATTATATTTTTTGACGTATCCGCTGATTTCAACGGCGTTTAAAATCTGGGGCGTCATTACGGAAATGCCAACGGATAAAACGTTATCATCTAATTCGTTTTTTAATAATTCCATTGGCTCGGACTCAACTAAAAAATCAATCAGTTTGACTTCATAGCCCTTTTGCTTAAAAATCGTGCCCATGCTTAATAAGCCAAGCGGAAAACTCTTGGCGTCAAAATCAACCTTGTGGAATTTAGGATAGATTAATAATATTTTATTTGGCATTGAATTGGCTGATAATTTTCTTAACTAAATTATCTAGATTGTGGTTATTTCTTATTTCATTAATCAGTTTATTTGCCATTTCATTTTTTTCTTCTTGAGGCAATGACATTACCCATTGAATTTTTTCCGCTAACCCTTGAGGGTTATTTTTCTCCACCATCAAGGGCGAGGGTAAAATCTTGGCAAAGGCCTCGTTGGCCGTTAAAACCAAACAGCCGCAGGCCACGGCTTCTAAAACCGCCTTGTCCAAACTGCCGGTCCCGCTCATATTGATAAATAAATCGGCTTGCTGATAATATGGCGCCACGTCTTGATTGGCCACCCAGCCGACAAATTCCACTCGGCCGATTAAATTCATGGCCTCCACCATTTTATGTAAATTTTCAAAATACTCGCGTTGCGATTTTAAAATCACATCACCGACAATTTTAAAATTTATATTAGCGTCGTTTAAAATATCAACTGCCTTAATAATTGATTCGTAATCTTTAGTAGGAGAAATTCGGCCGACGGACAAAATATTAAACCGGCCACTATTATTTTTATCGGCTGGCTTAAATAATTTTAAATCAATGCCGTGGCCGACCACTTTAATTTTTTGCGGATATCTGGGCTGGCGAAAACTTTCTCCTGACGCGGTTAAAATTATATCCGCGCAAAATTCCAGACATCGTCGGCGCCAAGTCCTGGCCTTATGGGTATACCAGCTGACAATTTTTTTTCGATTTTTCTTTTGGCAAAAATATTTTGCTCTGATGGCCGCCAAAATCGTATATTCCGGATTCATATGGCAAAAAATACCGTCAACTTGTGATAGAAATTTGCCTACCAATTTTAGCAGAACAAAAATTTTGCCTATTTTATTTTCCGGCAAAGAGATTATTTTTATGTTTTCGGGCAACTCTCCCCGATCGCTTTTCTGCCAAGTAATTACATAAAGCTCATCAAGGTTTTCACCGATCTTTTTTACCCAATTATAAGTAAAACCGGCCAAAGCGTCATTTTTATCAACTTTTCTGGTAATCATTAATAATTTCCTCCCACCCCCCCTTGGCCCCCCCTCGGGCAGGGGGGGATTTAAACTGAATTTAATTCTAAAAATGGTGATAAAAAATTTGATAATTTCCTTTTTAGACAGTTTCGACTGGCCGAATTTCCGGTCAATAAAAGTAATTGGGACTTCCTTGATCCGGAAATCGTTTTTTTCCACCAAATAAATCAACTCCTCCAAAAAAGAATAACCATTGCTTTTAATAACGTCTAAATTTATTTTTTCCAAGACATTTCTACGATAAGCTCGAAAACCACTGGTTAAATCACGTGTTTTTATGCCTAAAATAATTTGGGAAGTCAGCATGGCGCCGGCGCTGGCAAACTTGCGCCATAAACCCCAGCCAATCACTTCGCCGCCGCGCACTCGCCTGGAACCAATAGCCACATCATTGCCCTCTTCTATGGCTCTGATTAATTCCGGAATCACTCTTGGATTGTGCGAAAAATCCGCATCCATGGAAATAATAATTTCCGCGCCATTTTCCCCGGCCATTTTAAAGCCCGCGATATGGGCGTTGCCATAACCAAGTTTTCCCGAACGGGAAATTAAATAAAGGGTTGGGAATTCTTTCTTTAAATTTTCCACAATCGCGCCGGTGCCATCGGGCGAATTATCGTCAATAATAATAATTGAAAGGTTTTTAATATTCAAACCAAAAATATCGCGAATTAATTTCTCAATATTTTCCTTTTCATTATAAGTGGCAATGGAAATGAAAATTTTTTTATTCATAAAATTTTTTATAACTCATAATTCGTAATTATTTATTGGTTTATTATTTCTCGCCAAAATTTAATAATTCTATCTGTATTGTCGCCAAATTTTTCTTTAACCAAATTCCGGCCATTCTCCCCCATCTCTTTGGCCTTGTCCGGATTATTTAATAAATAAATAATTTTTTCCGCCAAGGCCTGATAATCGCCAATCGGCGC
>CAYIRS010000075.1:0-3837 GCA_964365895.1 uncultured Gammaproteobacteria bacterium | reverse complement strand
TGTCATTGCGAGGAGGTAATCCGACGAAGCAATCTTGATTGAGTTGCGACATAATAAATTAGAGATTGCTTCGTCGCCGACTACGGCTCCTCGCAATGACAATTAAAAATTATTATTATGCCATTTTCCCCAATATTTCAGCGAATCGTTTCTCATCTTTAAATGGCCCGATAATCGCTAAATTGGCTTTTTTAAAATCAATCACTTCTTGAGCGGCTTTTTTCACCTCATTTCCGGTCACTGCCATTATCTTATTAATTTTTTCCTCGGGCGTCAAAATCTTATCTGTCAATAACTCTTGCTGGCCGTACCATTGGCACAGATGGGAAGTGTCTTCCAAATCAAGAATTATTTTGCCCGCCAAATATTCCTGGGCTCGTTTTAATTCAGCTAAACTCACGCCGATTTTTATTTTTTTCAGTTCAGCCAAAATCAGAGACAAGGCCTTGTCCAATCTGGTTTTATCCAGTCCGGATTGAATAATCAGTCCGCCGGTATCTTCATAAATACTCAAGCCGGAACGGATAAAATAAGCCAAACCATGCCTTTCCCTAATCTTTAAAAATAGCCGCGAGCTCATATTGCCGCCCAAAATTACCGATAATATCTGCAAAGCGTAAAGGCGCGGGTCATTATAAGGATAGGCGAAAAATCCCAAGGCGATTTGCGTCTGCTCGGTTTCCTTATATTTTAATTTAATTTGTGGTTTTATTTGGTTGAGCGCGACCGGCTTAAATTTATTCTTGCCCTCGCTTTTTTTAAACTTAAAACTTCGCTCAATTTCCCGGACATTATTTTGATTAAAATTACCCACCAAGCCAATGACGATATTGGCTCCTTGATAAAATTTATCGCGATAAGCGATTAATTTTCCATTATCCAAATTCCTCACGGTCTCGCGAGTGCCGGCAATGGAGCGTCCCAGCGGCTCATTTTTAAACATAAGCTGTTCCAATAAATCGTCAACATACATTAAAGGATTATCCTCGTACATATTAATTTCTTCAATGATAACTCCCTTTTCTCTTTCCACTTCTTGGCAGTCAAATTTAGAATTTAAAAGCATATCCGACAAAACCTCAACCGCCAGGCCCAAATGCCGAGCATCGGCTTTGATATAATAGCCGGTATAATCCTTGCCGGTAAAAGCATTGAATTCCGCGCCCACGCCGTCAAGCTCTTTGGAAATAGCTAAAGTATTGGGCCTTTTCTTGGTGCCTTTAAACATCATATGCTCTATAAAATGGGAGCTACCGCTGTTTTTGGCGCCCTCGTAGCGCGAGCCCACCTTAAATAAGACCAAAAGCGTCACGGCCTTGGATTCTTTCAAGGGCGCGAGGATGAGGCGGACGTTATTTTTTAAAATTATTTTGGTGTACATAACTTTAGTTTAAAGTTAAAAGTGCAAAGTTTAAAGTTATAATTCAATTTCCAATTTCCAAATCAAAATTTTAAATCAATGTCCAATGTTAAAAATTTTGGACTTTGGATTTTGACATTGATTTGACATTTGTCATTTGAGCTTTGAATTTTTTAATATTTAGCCCTCAAATTTCTCCTTAAAATAGCCAACCAGCTCCTCAATTTTTATCCTCTCCTGCTTCATCGTATCCCTGTCACGAACAGTGACGGCCTTATCGGCCAAACTTTCAAAATCAACCGTGACGCAATAAGGCGTGCCAATCTCATCCTGCCGGCGATATCTTTTGCCGATGCTTTGCGTCTCATCATATTCAGTTTGCCAATGCGGCATCAGTTTATTTAAAACCTCTTGGGCGAGATTGCTTAGGTCCTCTTTTTTGGACAAAGGCAAAACCGCGATTTTAATCGGCGCGATGTCTTGATGTAATTTTAAAACCACTCGCGTTTCCATCTCGCCGTCGGCGGTCGGCGCTTCCTCTTCTTGATACGCGTCCAATAAAAAAACTAGGACATTCCGATCAACGCCGAAAGTCGGCTCAAGACAATGAGGAATAAATTTTTCCTTTGTTTCCGGATCAAAATATGACATATCCTCGCCTGAATGTTTTTGATGCTGGGTCAAATCAAAATCCGTCCGATAAGCAATGCCATCTAATTCTTTCCAACCGAAAGGAAAATTATAATCAAGGTCAAAAGTCATCTTTGAATAATGCGATAATTCATTTTGGCCATGCTGGCGCCATTTTAAATTTTTTTCTTTAATGCCATAGGCCCGATAAAAATCCCACATCAAGGCCTGAAGTTCTTTAAACTTTTTCTCCCAATCGCCCTTGGGATTGATAAAATATTCTATTTCCATCTGCTCAAATTCGCGAGTGCGGAAAATAAAATTGCCGGGCGTAATCTCATTTCTGAACGACTTACCGATTTGCGCGATGCCAAATGGTAGTTTCTTTCGGCTTGACGCCAAAACATTTTTAAAATTCACAAAAATACCCTGCGCCGTTTCCGGCCGCAAATAAATTATTGACGAGTCATCTTCAATCACACCCTGATAGGTTTTAAACATCAAATTAAAACGGCGGGCTTCGGTAAAATTTTTAGCGCCGCAAGCCGGACAAGTTAATTTATTTTCCCCAATAATTGAATTCAGCTCTTCAACCGTCTTGCCGTCAACTCTCATATTCAATGTCTCTTCAATTAATTGGTCGGCTCTGAATCTGGCCTGGCATTCTTTGCAATCAATCAGGGCGTCAGAAAATCCGTCTATATGGCCCGAGGCCTTCCAGACCTCCGGATTCATAAAAATCGCCGCGTCTAGACCGACCATGTCTTCCCGCGCCTGGATAAAATATTTCCACCACGCTTTTTTGATATTATTTTTCAATTCCACGCCCATTGGGCCGTAATCCCAAGTATTGGCCAGGCCGCCATAAATTTCCGACGATTGAAAAATTATCCCCCTTCTCTTGCAGAGAGAAATAATTTTCGGCATTAAGTCATTTTTTTCCGGCGCCATAATAAAAAAGAGAGTAAATTAATGCCTTAATTTTATCCAAAAAATTCAATTTTGGCAATAAGCCAAAGACCGCCATTTAAACGGCCTTATTTAAAGCTATTTCTGATAAATTCAAAATCCTTTTGCATACGATTAAATCCACCATTAACCCAATAGGAAAATTGGCCCAATAATCCAATTTTATTATCTCCGGAGGAATTTTTGGAATCATTCTGAATGGAAGCGCTCGCCCCGGCGACCCTGCCCCCGGAAAATATCCCGGCCATATTGAAACCGGCGATTTTTTCCCATTGAAGAGCCAACCCCCTTGACCAGCGGCTGCTCTGGACAAAATTATGCCATGACTGAGTTATTTTTTCATCGGAAAACCTTAAATGACCGGCTAATCGGCCGACATAAGCCAAAGCCAGACCCACCCGTCTGACCTCCGACACCGCATAATCGCCACCCTTTAAAATAGAGTGATTAAGATTATTTAAAGAATATAATACTCCCCCGCTAAAACCATTTAGAAATAAAAAGTATTTTGACTGCGCCGAGATTCCGGCTTTTAAGGGAAAACCATAAACCAAATTGGTAACCGTTAAAAAATTATTAGCCGCAATAAATCTGCGGTCCGATATTTTACCGGCGCGAATTAAAAAATTATACGCTCTATCCGGCTGGCTTTTAGCCAAGATGGCGCTACTGCCGATAACTGCCACCAATAAAACAACCGCCAAAGAATATTTTACCGGCAATTTAAAATTAAATTTAATTCTTTTTTTCTTTGGAGAAAGTTTAACCCATCGATTTTCAAATTTACCGTTAAAATTATCAGCCAAATCATCGCTTAAGACGATTTCACGCTCAATTTTTTCTTTTATGGTTTTTTGAAATTCAGTCAGCCATTCTTT
>CAYIRS010000074.1:0-3845 GCA_964365895.1 uncultured Gammaproteobacteria bacterium | reverse complement strand
AGAATTTGAAACATTTATGTTAAATTTTTTCCATCAATTCAGCCCCGAGCCCATATTTTTTCAGTTTGGCTGGCTAACCATAAGATGGTACGGCTTGCTTATGGCTTTAAGTTTTATTATCGGTATTTTTATTCTCACGGCCATAGGTAAAAAAAGGGGCATTAAAAGCGATGATGTTTATGATTTGGCTTTTTGGCTGGCGGTTGGCGGCATTATCGGCGCGCGGCTTTATGAGGTTTTTTTCATTGATTGGGATTATTACCGGAATAATTTATCAGCGATTTTTAAAATCTGGCAGGGCGGTTTGGCCATCCACGGCGCCATTATCGCCGGCTTGATTGTCTTATGGTTTTGGGCGAAAAAGAAAAAATTTTCTTTTTGGCGGTTAACCGACTGGCTGGCCGCGCCCTTGGCCCTGGGCCAGGCCATTGGCCGCTGGGGCAATTATTTCAATCAGGAACTTTTTGGCCCGCCCACGAATTTGCCTTGGGGCATTCCCATTGACTCGGCCAATCGGCCGGCGCCATTTATGAATGAAAAATATTTTCACCCCGCTTTTTTTTATGAATCAATTTTGGATTTAGTTCTTTTTTTAATTATTATTTGGGCGATAAAAAGGGGATACCGGACCGGCTGGGCCACGGTTATTTATTTTTTGGGTTATGGCTTGATTAGATTTTTTATGGAATTTATTCGGATTGATGAGACGCCGCAGATTTTTGGCTTGCGCCTGCCTCAATTGGCCAGTTTATTGATAATCTGGGCGGCGATTTTTATTTGGGCTTTTTTATTGAGGGGCAATAATAAGAAATTATAAAAATTGGTTAAAGGGTGTGATTTTTTTGATAATCAATGGCTAATTTTAGCCATTTTTTTGTATTTATCAGCGAAAACTATTGACATAATTATATTTACGTGATATAATAGTATATTAATGAGACGAAAATTGTTTCTTGAATTTAGCCCTTTTTGGGCAAGCAATAAGAGGGTTAAATCTAGGGAATATTTCCCTTCAAAATAGATCCTTACAATTTAATAAATTTAATTTAAAATTCTTGGATTTGAAGGGAAAGGGAGGAAAAGTATCATGGCAGGAAGAAGTGGACCAGGTGGACCGAGCGGTGGCGGTAAAACTATATGCCCCCACTGCAATACCGAAAGTTTTGGTGATGTGGATTTTTGCGGTAACAAAACCTGCAGAAAGCCATTGAAGGTGTTTTGTCCTGCTTGTGGGAATCGCACCAAAATCACCGACCCCAACACTTTACCGAGTTGCCCGAAGTGCACCGCCGACATGGTGGTTGTTTCAGTGCCCTCGGCCACAGGACAGTCAGGTAATAAATCTAAATCAGTCAAGTCCGATATTGAAGTTACGCCTGGAGGTAGCAGGGGTAAATATGCCCTGCTAGTTCAGGTCACCAAAAATGATGTTGGCGTGGACAAGGCGCGGGTGGCTATCGCGGGCATGAACGTGGGTGACCATTTCCAAATAGTCGAGGGTTCGGACATCGCTCCGCCACCCCCGGTTCCAACACCTCCGGCTCCAGTGACGCCACCTCTGGTTCCGATCGTTAACACACCCATGCCTAAGTTGGTTGAAACCAATGACAAGGGCGCGGCCGTAATCAAGTATGAGTTTTCTGGCCAACGTCGTCGTCTCTGGTTCAGAGTCGAGGGTTGCATGGCCGATACTAAAGTTACTCTGGCAGGTGCGCCGCCCGAGCCAGACTCGACCAAAGGGTTTTGGGAAAATTTCAAAAAAACTTGGAATCATAGAAGGAGATAGGAATATGTTGTTTACCGCTTACACGATGGTCGTCGGTCTCGCTTTGGCGGGATTGATTATCTGGTGGCATATGGCCAAACCGGCCTTTTGGGGCACGGTCTGGGGAAATAATAATAACTGGGCTCGCGTTTGGGTTATTATCACCATCATTCTTTTCTTCGTGGCTGTTTTGCGGGGTTTTGGTCCGCCAACACTATTTATCAACCCGCTCGATGAACCAGCGACTGAAAAGTTTGAGGCCAAATTGGCGGAGGTCAAGACGGGCTTTAACAGCCAAAGGGCCAAGCAAATTTTCTGGGGTGTGGTTTTAGGTAATGGCCGTGAACATATCGTGGACAAAGAAGTCAAAGCGGCCGAAATTTTGCCCAAAGTCAAGACATCTGGAATAAAACCAGCCACCTATCCGACGTGGTTTTGGTGGAAAGCGTTTTTACTGATGCTGTTCCTCGCGCCGTTTGTTGTCCTGGGTTGTTACTTGGATGAGGCCAGGGATGCGTGGGAGGCGGTTTGGGACGCAGTTGTCTCTCGTCATTCAGCGTCTGGGACTTCTGGGACCCCGCAAGATGTGGCTTCGGCTAAAGTCAAAGGTGGCTGGACCTTTTACAAGGACCTGACCTCGGACTTTATTGCTGAGTTCGGAAGTAAAGTTTTCTTTGGATTAATTGGAAAGTAATAAGGAGAAATAATCATGAGTTGGTTAAAAAACCGTATCGTATGGCCGTTTATCGGCGCCATAATTCTGGGGCTTCTTGTCAATATCGTTCTGCCGTTGAAACTCCAGAGTTTTGTTTCACTCGTCCTGTTTGTCCTGCTCGCTGACATTATGTTCGAGCAACTGGAGAAAGATGCGCCGCTTAAGCGTGGGCTAGGCCGTCTATTCAAGCTATTTGAGGCCGCCATGTTTTTCCTCGCTTACCGGATAATCCTCGGTTATCTTATCAAGTTGCCGGCCGTTGGTACCTGGGGCGAATTATTCAACAAAGACGCCGAGGGGATTGCGTCCGCCCAGAATTGGATACTGGAAATTATCATTTTGATTATCGGCCTCAAGCTGACTAAAATGACGATTTTTCAGAAAAAAACCTGGGTTGCCAATGCCGCCGTGCTCATCTCGTTTTTATTTATTCTCTGGTCAGTGAAGCAACCGTATCACACCCAATCATATGGACATACGGTTCAGGCCAGTATCCGTCTGGACACAACCAAGAACAATTACTCCGCCCGCGCTAAGGACGCGACCGCAAACAACATTTGGGCGATCGTAATCTCGAAGACCCCAGCTTATAAACTGGAATTCCATGGCGATGAGGTGACGACGGTTACTAAAACGGCGAAAATGTTTGACCCGGGAGACATCGTTAGAATTGGAAACCAGGGCGATAATTTCTATGCCGGCCAGGCCTTTACCCGGATCGAAATCATGGTTGATGGGGACAAGGGTAAGTTTCTTGTTCGACAACGCTGGGTCAAGGCCGAAGATTTGGAGCAACTTGACCCAGCCAAGACCAAAGTTAAGGAAGGGCAGTACGCCATTGTCCGCGACAAAAATTCGTGGACGATTTACTTCCTGACCAATGAGGCCATTACGGTGGATGATTTTCCTCTGGCGGCATATTTCATTATCAATGGAGTTGCCAATGGAATTATCAATGAGGCACCGCTGGAAAGCCCCACCCGAGAGAATTTGGGTCGGTTTTGTTCTGTTCCTTTAGGACAAAGAGTCCGGCTCCAAGACACTCGTGTGGGAATGGTCTTAAAAGCATATGTGGGCACGAAAGTGACAATCAATTTCGTCTAATCCCGTCAAATTGTTCCATTACGGAGCTAAGAATTGTAATCCAGTTCTTAGCTCCTTTTAATTTTTAAAATTATGATTTATAATAAAGCTATAACTCTTTAATATAATATTATGTTCAAGCGTTTAATAATTTTATTATTCATTATTGTTTTGGCGGTTTTATTTTTTTCAACAAATAATATGGCACATGGCCAGACACCAATCATTGGGACCGATCCCGATAATTCTGGCAGCGTAGGCGGGTCATCGCTGGGCAAGCGC
>CAYIRS010000073.1:0-3906 GCA_964365895.1 uncultured Gammaproteobacteria bacterium | reverse complement strand
CAGGCAAAGCGCGATTTAATTATCATGTATGTCGCCATGGCCGTGCTCGTTGTGTTCTTTTTTATTATATTAATTTGCCAGACCGCAAAGGTAGGAAATTAATAATGGGTAATAAAAAATACCGCAATAAACAGGGGCTTATTAGACCAATAAGCCCCTTCATTTTTTTATTGATTTAGATAATTTGACTTTTTAATTTAATTTGCTATAATTAATTTATAATAATTTATATTTCCCCAGACAGCGGGCATTAAAATAAGACCTGCCGAGGAAAAGGGCCTAAAATAAGCCAATTTTCATGTCTGCGGAAACGCAGTTTTTTTATGCCAAAAACAAAATTACAAAAAATAGAGATTATTAGAAAATTACAAGACAACATTAAAGAGATGAAATCAGTTGTCTTTGTGAATTTTTTTGGTATTCCGGTTAAAGAAATCAGCCAATTGCGCCAGAACTGCAAGGATCAAGAAGTTGAATATGTGGTGGCGAAAAAGACGTTATTGAAAAAAGTGCTTTCCGAAAGCGGTTATCAGGCAGTGGCGGAAAAAAATTTGAGCGGTGAGATTGCGGCGGTTTTTGGCAAAAAAGATGAAATTTTACCGTCTAAATTAATTTTTGATTTTGCCAAAAGCCACGAAAAAATGAAAGTGGTAGTCGGTATTTTAGACGGCCGGGTAATTAATGCCAATGAGGTTATGGCCTTAGCCAAGTTGCCGTCAAAATTAGAATTATTAGCCAAAATTGTCGGCTCAATTGTTTCGCCGTTATCCGGCCTGGTTAATGTGTTACAGGGCAATATCAAGGGCTTGGTTTATACCTTGAATGCCATTAAAGAAAAGAAGTCATAATTATTAAATTAATATCTATAATTTAAATATCAAAAAATAATTATTAAAACTATGTCAGAAGAAAAAAAAGAAGTTATGGTGCCGGAAAAATTCAAGTCCTTAGTCGAGCAGATTGAACAGCTTAATGTCATTGATTTATCCGAGCTGGTCAAGGTATTAGAGGAAAAATTCGGGGTATCGGCTGCCGCGCCGGTGGCCGCCGCGCCGGTGGCCGCGATGGCCGCCGAAGCCGTAGAAGAAAAAGACCACTTTGATATTGAGCTTACGGCCGCGGGCGATAATAAAATCAATACCATCAAGGCGGTAAGAACCGTTACCGAACTTGGCTTAAAGGAAGCCAAGGACTTGGTTGATGGCGCGCCCAAGATGATTAAAGAAGGCGTGAAGAAGGAAGAAGCCGAAAAGATTAAAAAGGACTTAGAAGCGGCTGGCGCCACCGTCACTTTAAAATAAATTATCAATTAAAAACGCTCTCGATAATCGGGAGTGTTTTTAATTGATCGGATAAGCTATTTTAATATTTTATATCAATCTCGTAGACCCTGTTATCATTTAGCGCGTATATTTTCTTTTCTTTTTCCACGACTACTATGGCTTTAATATTATTGAACTGCTTTGAGGTATATTGGATTTTTAACTTGCCGGTTTTATCATAGACCACAATCCTTTGATTTTGGGGGTCTAAAATATAAAGATAATTTGATTCCAAATTGCTGAATAATTGAGTGGGCGACTTGATCGCCGGGTCCAGGGGGACAAATTTTATTTCTTTTGGCTTGCCATTGGCGTAATAGCTTATCTCGCCGTTATCTTTGGCGACAAAGACACCGCCGTCCACGGCGATGGCGCTTGCATTTTTCAAATCAGTACTTGCCTTGAGCCACCCGCTCCCGCTGTTAAAAACGCCGCCCGTCGGCAAGTGCTTGTAAATTTGATTTTTATCGG
The DNA here is from genome assembly GCA_964365895.1 of uncultured Gammaproteobacteria bacterium. Taxonomy (GTDB): domain Bacteria; phylum Patescibacteriota; class Patescibacteriia; order 2-01-FULL-39-33; family 2-01-FULL-39-33; genus JBAZQS01. The sequence goes on along the minus strand of CAYIRS010000073.1, from coordinate 2,113 downwards.
CTTGCAGGGTGTAAATCTTGCCGCCGTAAACGTCAAAATCATTAACCTCGCCCGCGACGGCCAAGATTTTTTTAGTGGAAGTGCCGGACAAGTCGTATCGGTAAAAATTATTTTTATTATCGGCTAAAATGACGGTTTTATCATTTAAAGCATCAATTTTTTTAATATTTTCCAGGCCGTTTAATTTAAAGAGTAGTGTTTGTTTTTTGTCCAAATCAATTTTATAAAGATTTTGATTTTGATTATCAAAAGTGAAAAGAATATTATTGATTTTTGCCAATCCGCCCACATTTGCCTGATTGTTTGTGTTTGATAAATCCGCGATTACGGCTGGATTTTCCAGATAAGCGATTTTTTGCAACCGCCCGTTCACCTCATCTATTTTATTTTGCAGGTCCGCTTTCGTCTTTTTATATTTCCGATTGTCGGGTATTTTTTTTAACAATTCATCGGCCTCGGCAATTGAATTTTTAGCGCCCGACTCGTCATTAAAAACATTTTTTGCGGCCGCCTGATTAATGGCTTCATTGATTTGCTGGATTGTTTTTTGCGCGTCAGTGGTTGTGGCGCCGCCTTGGTTTTGGCCGCGCCAAACAATACTTTGGCTAAATAAAAATATTAAGGCAAAGGCCGAGATGAGAAGCGATTTTTGCCATTTATTAAGCGAAAAAAATCTGGCAATTTGTTTATTGAGAAGGCGGCTGATTTTTTGTTGGCTACCGCCATTTTCCTTATTCGGTTTTATAAACCCGAAATTATTTTGTTGGCCGGTGGCTGGCGATTCGTCTTCTCGCGCTTCAACATCTGATTCTTGTATCGCCGAGCGCGCCAGATTTTCCGCTTTTATTTCTGCCGCGTATTCCTGGCGCTCTTTTGGTTCCTTGACGGCATATGGGTGGCCCGGTCTTTTTTGCCTAATTTTATTTTTAATAATATTAAGGACACGGCCAAATAATTCAAAAAGTTTTTTAAGGCCGTATCTTATAGATATTCCTAAATATTTGAGCAGGTATCGCAAAAGTTTTTTAAGCCCGATCACGGCCAAAAGCAACAGCTTTTTCCAATTTGGCATCAATGATGGCATCAGGTATTGTTCGGTGCTCTCCTGGGTCTGAATAAGCTGATTGATGGAGGTTTGGGGTGGTATCGGCGTCATTCTGTCTTTGAGGATTTGGGTGATGGGGGCGACCCGAGTCATAGTTTCTTCCACCCCTAAGGGGGCGGCGGGTTGAATGATGATCGCATAAAAATTGTTTTTGCCGCTTTGCGGTTCAAGTTCGCTTGCCAATTGTCTCGGGGCGGTAATGTGGTCGTTTTCTGATATTATTTCCGATAATTCGTTTTGGGAAAGATATTCTAAAATCGTATCATTACAAAAAAGCAGGTTATCCTTAAGGCCGATTTCGCCGCTGATAATATTGGAAAACATTTTTTCCGAATCGATTTTATAGCTAAGCGGCCGAGTGGTTGATTTTTTATCGGCGGCTTGGCTGAAAATATCCACAATAACGCAATCGTATCTCTTTTTTTTGTGAAATAGAAAGGCATTATTTTTCCCGATTTGCGATAGATAAATTTTATTGCGGTAAATTAGGCCGATTAGGGCGTTGAGGTTTTTTAATTCTATTTTTATAATTGATTTTTTGATAATTTTGCTGAGGCGGCGGTTGGCTCTTTGCAGGCATTCTTCAAATCTTTTCTCCAGGCCATATTCGTTTTCCAGCGGCGGCAGATAGTATTCGGTTTTTAGGTCAGCGATTATTTCAAAAAATTTGTCCCCGAATTCTTCGGGCAGGGCGAAAAGTTCAATCATGCCAAAAATAATCCCAAGTTTTTCCTCAAGATTTTTGTCCGGCCTGGTAATAAAAGCATCACCCGCCGCCGATTCGTTATCGGATTCAATCAGTAATTTATTTATCCTGGCCTCAAATTGTTCCATGGCTTTACAGTTAACTTGTAATATTATACTATATTTAGTAGTTGTAAGGCAATGGTAGTTTTTGGCCGCTTTAGGTTTATGGCGAGAATTTTTAAATTAAGCTGGTTATAAATTTTGAATTTTGAATTTTGAAATAATGATTTAATTTTGAATTTTGTAATGCAATTTCATTCT
>CAYIRS010000072.1:0-3914 GCA_964365895.1 uncultured Gammaproteobacteria bacterium | reverse complement strand
AAAGTCATTTTGCGCCCGCCCGACGAAGTCGCAGCCAAAAAGGACAAATTTAGAGAAAATATAGTTTTGCAACCATCTCAATCAATCATAAAAATTAAGACAATGGATTTAATTGAAGCGATAAAAAATAGGCGCAGCGTCAGAATTTTTCAGGATAAATCCGTAGAGAAAAATTTGCTTGAAGAGCTGATTACCTCGGCCGCCTTTGCGCCTTCCGCCTGCAATCTTCAGGGCTGGAAGTTTATTATTGTTGATGAGCCGGATATTAAAAAACACATAGTTGACGCCGGCGGTTCGATTTTAATCGGCAAAGCGCCATTGGGAATTTTGGTCTTATATGATAACCAGACCCATAATGTCGGCTACCGCGACCATATCCAAAGCGCGGCGGCGGCGATAGAAAATTTGCTTTTAACCGCCACGGATTTGGGTTTAGGGGCTTGTTGGACTTGCCATCTGCCCCGAGCCGGCGCTTTAAGAAAAATTTTTGGCATTCCGCGTTCCTTCTCTCCCATCGCTTATATTTTAGTCGGTTATCCGCAAAATCAGCCCCGGACCGTGCCGCGAAAATACCAGCTTAACGAAATAATGGCCTATAACCGATTCTCCTCGGCTTGGCCTAAATTAAAGATAAATCGGCTGAAGTTAACCATCAAAAGATTATTAATCACGGTTTACGACTTAACGCCCACTTTTATTAAAAAAGGGCCGCTAAACAAACTGATCGATAAAAAATTCGTCAAAAAATTTGACAATTAATCCTAAATGAAAATAATTTTTGTCAATCCGCCGACTAAAAATTTGATTACCGCCAATATTCCCATGGTGGTGGAAGATTTCAAGGGCGCTTTGCCGCCGCTTGGTATTTTATATGTGGCTTCGTATTTAAAAAAATATACCGACCATGAGATTAAAATTTTGGACCTAGAGCTGGAACCGAAGAGCGAAGAAGAGCTCGAAGATTATCTTTTACGGGAGAAGCCGCGGGTAATCGGCATCACCCTGATTTCTTTTTTAATGATTGATGTTATTAATTTAGTTGATTTAATCAGGCGATTTCTGCCCGAGGTGAAAATAATCGCCGGCGGCCCTCACGCCAACATTTATCCGGTTGAGACCTTAAAGGGATTAAATATTGATTATGTGGTGCTGGGCGAAGGAGAACTGCCCTGCTTTGACCTGATTAATAATCTTAACGACCGAGAAAAACTAAAAACCATCAAGGGTTTGGTTTTTAAAGACGGCGCGGAAATTATCAATACCGGCCCCAGGGAATTAATCCAGAATTTGGATTTACTGCCCTTTCCCGCCCGAGAATTGACTGATTATAAAAAATATTATTCCACCTTGGCCTTGGCCAATCCCACGACCACCATGTTCACTTCCCGAGGCTGTCCTTATCGGTGTGTTTTTTGCGATCGGCCGCATCTCGGCAAAATTTTTCGGGCGCGATCGGCAAAAAACGTAGTTGATGAGATGGAGGCGATAATTGAATTGGGCATAAAAGAAGTGTTTATTTATGACGACACATTTACCATTGATTATCAAAGAGTCGTTGATATCTGTCAGGAGCTTCTAAAGAGAAATTTAAAAATTCATTGGGATGTGAGGGCGAGAGTCAATACGGTTGATGAAGAATTATTAAAGCTAATGAAAAAAGCCGGCTGTTCCAGAATCCATTACGGGATTGAGTCCGGCGTTGACCGGGTGCTGAATAATTTACGCAAAGGCATCACCGTGGAAATGGTCAGGCGGGCTTTTAAAATGACCAGAAAAGCGGGGATTGAAACCGCGGCTTATTTTATGGTTGGCTGTCCCGGCGAAACCCTGGCCGATATTAAACAATCAATAAAATTAGCCAAAGAATTAAAACCGGCCTATGTTCTTTTTTCGGTCTTGACTCTCTATCCGGCCACGGATGTCTACGCCCTGGCTTTAAAAAATGGCTTAGTCAAAAAAGACGTCTGGCAAGAGTTTGCCCTCAAGCCGTCGGCCGATTTTAAACCGCCGCTTTGGGAAGAAAATTTTAATCGGGAACAATTAATTAAAATATTGAGCCGGGCCTACCGCTCATTTTATTTAAGGCCGAGTTATATCTTTAAAAGAATCATTAAGCTCAAATCGTTCGGCGAGTTTTGGCAGAAAGCAAAAATTGGCTTTAAAATGTTTAAAATATAATTTCGCGATGAAAATACTTTTTTTTAACCCTCCCTATGTCAACTTTAACGGCATCAAAGAATCCGGCGGCCATTCTATGCCCCTGGGCCTGGCCTACTTGGCTAGTTATTTGAGAGAACGGATTAATTGCGATCTGGCCGTGGTTGATGCGGAAGCAAGGGGCCTTAATTATGAGGGGATTAAACAGGCGATTATTGCCCATCAGCCGGATTTAATCGGCATCACTTGTCCGACGCCGACCATGGATCACGTTTTTAGGACCGCGGAAATAATCAAAAAAGAAATAGACCCAAAGATAACCATCGTGGTCGGAGGCGTTCATCCCACGGCTTTGCCGCTGGAAACTATTAAAAATCCTTTGATTGATTTTGTGGTGGCCGGGGAAGGCGAGATTACTTTTTATGAATTGATAAAAAAATTGATGGCCGGCCAAAAAGATTTTGAAGCGATCAGCGGCCTATATTTTAAAAAAGACGGACAAGTAATCGCCAATCCGCCGCGCGGGTTTATTGCCGATCTTGACATCATCCCATATCCGGCGCGCGACCTTTTTGATTTAAAATTGTATTGTTCGGCGCCGACTAAAAAAGTGAGCGATCAGCCGGCTGGCACCATTCTGACCAGCCGCGGTTGCGCTTACAATTGCGTCCATTGCATTTCCAGAACAATTTGGGGCCGTCAGATCCGTTTTCGTTCAACCCAAAACGTGATGGCGGAAATTGAAGAGTGCATCAATAAATTCGGCATCAAAGAGTTTAATATTTTAGATGATACTTTTACGCTCAATCAAAAAAGAGCGCTGGAAATCTGCGCGGAAATTATCAGGAAAAAATTAGGCATCGCCTGGATCGCTTTTTCCCGCGCCAATACCCTGACCGATGAATTGGCCGAAAAAATGAAATTGGCCGGCTGCAAAAAAATTTCTTTTGGCCTGGAGTCGGGCTCGCAAGCCATACTTAATCTTATGAGAAAACAAGCCACCATTGAAGAGGGCCGGCGCGCCGTGGCCGTGGTGGTTAGACACGGCATTCTTGCCCATGCCAGTTTTATGTTTGGCAATATCGGAGAAACCGAAGAAACCATCAAGGAAACCGTGGCTTTTGCCAAGAGTTTGCCCTTAGATAACGCCACCTTTTTTATCACCTCGCCCTTTCCCGGCACCGAGCTGTATGAGATCGCCAAGGCAAGCCACGCCATTAATGAAAAAACAAAATGGGAGGAATTCGCGCCCCTGACCAACGCGCCACCGATTTTGGTCCAGGACAAGGTTTCTAAAGACCGGCTGATTTATTGGCAAAAAAGGGCTTTTAAAGAATTTTATCTAAGGCCCAAATATATTTTATTCAAACTAAAACAGTTGAATTCGTTCGGCGCCGTTAAAAACGTTTTAGTTGGCTTGGGAATTTTTTTCCGCATCGCCGCCAAACAAACATTAATGGGCAAAAAAATTAAATAACCGTAATAGAACTATAAATTGGCTTATAGAAACATTATTCCTGACTCCTAATTCCTACCACCTAAATTATGATTTCCATTGTCATCGCCACTTATAATGATCCTGAAATTAAAAATTGTCTTGATTCCGTCTTTAAGTCGGAGGGGGTTGATTTTGAGGTGGTGGTCATTGATGACGCTTCCACTTTGGTTAATGTCAAGAGTATTGTAAGCCAATATCCGATGGCGCGCTTATTCGTTTTTGAAAAAAATAAGGGACCGGCGGCGGCGCGGAACCTCGG
>CAYIRS010000071.1:0-3917 GCA_964365895.1 uncultured Gammaproteobacteria bacterium | reverse complement strand
TGGTCGGGGGCGCGGTAAGGGATATTATCCTTGAAAGAGAAACAAAAGATTTTGACTTTGTAGTCGGAAAAATAGAAGCGAAAGGTATAGAAAAATTTTTAGCCAAAGAAGGAAAAATAAATTTAGTGGGAAAAAGTTTTGGTGTTTTTAAATTCGTTCCTATAAATAATGACGAGATAATAGATCCCATTGACATCGCCCTGCCCCGCACCGAGCACGCGGGCATGTCCGGCGGTTATCGCGACTTTGAAATTCAAAGCGATAAAGATTTGCCGATTGAAAAGGACTTGGGCCGGCGCGACTTCACGATTAACGGCTTGGCTTGGGATATTAAAAATCAAAAATTAATTGATGAATTCGGCGGGATAAAAGATTTAGAAAATAAAATTATCAAAGCCATTGGCCAGCCCGAGCAAAGATTCCAAGAGGACTATACGAGAATGTTAAGAGCCATTAGATTTTCCTGCCAGCTTAATTTTGAAATAGAAAACAAGACCTTGTCCGTCATTAAAAAAAAGGCGGGAAAAATCAGATCAATACCGAAAGAAAGAATCAATGAAGAATTTACGAAAATTATTATGTCTGATAACGCCGAAACCGGATTGCGTTTGATGCAAAAAATCGGCTTGATTAAAATTTTAATTCCGGAACTGGAAAAGGGCGTGGGCGTAGGGCAAAACAAGGAACACATTTATGAGGTGTTTGAGCATAATATCCGAGCTCTCGGCGCGGCGGCCCAAAAAAAATTCAAACTGGAAATACGGCTGGCCGCCTTATTTCATGATATCGGCAAACCAACGACCAAAGAAGGCGACGGTCCCAATTCTACTTTTTATAATCATGACCAAATGGGCGCCAAGATGACCAAGGAAATTTTAAAGCGCTTGAATTATCCCAATGACATTATAAAAAAAGTAACTCATTTAGTGCGTTATCATATGTTCTATTATGCCTTAGATACAGTGAGCGACGCCGGCGTCAGGCGCTTGCTTAATCGGCTCGGCCAAGAAAATATTGATGACTTTGTTAATGTCAGAATCTGCGACCGTCTGGGCATGGGCCGGCCTAAGGCCAAGCCCTGGAAATTAATTGAGCTGGAAAAACGATTTAAAGAAGTGGTCCTGGAACCGATTACGCCGAAAATGTTAAGGATTAACGGCCAGGAAATAATGGCCAGCCAAAAATTAAAACCCGGCCCAAAAATCGGCTTGCTCTTAAATGCGATTTTAGGAGAAATTTTAGAAAACCCCGAAAAGAATGATAAAGAATATTTATTAAAAAGAGTTGAAGAATTGAATGAATTTTCTGATGAAAAGCTAAAATCAATGCATCCGGATATTAAATTTTATGAAGAAGAAAGAAAACGGCTCCTCCATCAAAAAAATAGTAGTCAATCTTGAAAACCGGGGCCAGCGGCTTGATAAATTTTTAGTCGATAAATTACCCAATTTATCGCGGTCGCAAATCAAAAAACTCATTAAAAATGAGGTGATTTTAGTTAATGGCAAAAAATCGGCGGTGCATCAATTTTTAAAACAGGGGAATATTATTAAAATTTCAAATGACAAATTACCAATACCCAAAAAATCAGAAAAATATATCATTAAGGCAACCGCTCAACCGCCCGCCGAGCCGAAAATTATGGCCGAGGAAAATGATTTTCTAATAATGGAAAAGCCGGCCGGCCTGCTGGTCCATCCCACGGAAAAAAACGAAACCAATACCTTGGTGGACTGGCTCATTGACCAATTTCCCCAACTCAAAAAAATCGGTGAAAATCCAGAGCGCCCCGCCCTGGTCCACCGCTTAGACAAAGATGTTTCCGGCTTAATGATTATTCCCAAGACCCAAGAGGCCTTTGATTATTTTAAACAGCAATTCAAATATCATAATATTATCAAAAAATATATTGGGCTGGTTTACGGGGAAATTAAAAAGGACGAGGCGGAAATAAATTTTGCCATTGGCCGGTCGGGCCATAAGAAAGGATTGTTCGCGGCTCGCCCCAAGAGCAAAAAAGAGCCATTGGACGATAAGGCCAAAAAGGCCATTACCAATTTTATGGTCCTTAAAAAATTCAAAAATTATACTTTGCTGGAAATCCAAATCCTCACGGGCCGCACTCATCAAATCCGCGTCCATCTGCTGGCTTATGGCCACCCGATCGTCGGCGATAGATTATACTTTCTTAAAAAATTAAAACCGAAAATTAATCTGGAAAGAATTTTTTTACACGCCTATTATTTATCTTTTATGGGGCCGGATAATAGGCCTTATGAATTTAACAGCAAACTGCCCGCTGATTTAGAATTAATATTAACGGCTCTAAAATAACAACCCTGGTCTTTTTTAAACTTTTCAAAACTTGCCAAAGCCACATTATTCTGCTAAAATTTATTCAGGTATCTATTTTAAAAAATAAATAATAAGCGACTAATCACTATGGGTCTACCCAGCAAGAAAAGAACAAAAACATCCAAAAGGCAAAGAGCGTCGCATTTTGCCCTTAAAGCCGTCAAATTAAATGAATGCCCCCACTGCCATAAGCCGGTTTTACCATACCATGCCTGCGAATTTTGCGGCTACTATAAAGGCCGGCAAATTATTACCATAAAAATAAAGAAAAAAACCGAAAAACAAAGAGCGCAGGCCAGAAAACAAGACGCCAGAGAAAAAGAAGCCCCAAAAAATAAATAAGAGTATGTCCAATCGACATTTAGCCAGAACCATCGCCGTTCAAACATTATACCAATGGGACTTCAACGGCCAAAAAGACAATGTTTATGACATTTTAGAGCATAATCGCCAAGAATTTGCCCCGGAATTTGACGATGGCGGTTTTATCAAGCACCTGATTGAGGGGGTGATTGATAATAAAAAAGAAATTGATAATTATATCGTCAAGTTTGCCCCGGAGTGGCCCTTGGAGCAAATCACCATTGTTGACCGCAATATTCTTCGTCTGGGCACCTATGAATTAAAATTTGATGAAGACATTCCCGCCAAAGTGGCGATTAACGAGTCCATTGAATTAGCCAAAACCTTCGGCGGCGAGTCATCCGGCAAGTTTGTTAACGGCGTGCTCGGCGCCATTTATAAAGAAATCGGAGAAAAAGAAGTTGACCATAAAGGCCGTTAAAGCCGGGACGGAAAAAAGCCCGGAAAACTTGGAGCGTGACACGGAAATCAACAATAATTTAACCGAAAAATAATTGAAGCCATGAAAGATATTTCCAAATTAGAAAAAGTTTTAAAGGTAAAATTTAAAAATAAAAATTTACTGATTCAGGCCGTGGTCCATCGCTCCTATTTAAACGAGCATCCTGAATTTAAATTAGACCATAACGAAAGATTGGAATTTTTGGGCGATGCGATTTTAGAAATGGTGGTAACCGATCATCTCTATAAGCATTATCCTAATCCGGAAGGCGAGCTGACCAATTGGCGCGCGAGCTTGGTCAATAGCATTACCCTGGCTAATATTGCCGAGCAATTGGGCATTGAGCCGTTTCTTTATTTAAGCCGGGGCGAGGCCAAGGACAGTAACGCCAAAAGCCGGCAATACATCCTGGCTAATGCCATGGAATCAATTATCGGCGCGCTTTATCTTGATTTGGGCTTAATCGCGATAAAAAAATTTATTGAAAAAAATATTATCAGCAAATTGAAAGATATTCTGGCCAAAAAACTCTATATTGACCCAAAAAGTTATTTTCAAGAAGTGGCTCAAGAAAAATTAAGCATCACCCCAATCTATAAAGTCCTCAAGTCGTCCGGCCCGGACCACGCAAAAATTTTTGAAATCGGCGCTTATCTAGAAAAGGACTTAGTCGCCACGGGCAAGGGCACAAGCAAGCAGGAAGCGCAAATAGAAGCGGCAAAAAACGCGCTCGCCCAAAAAAATTGGCAAATTAAAT
>CAYIRS010000070.1:0-4018 GCA_964365895.1 uncultured Gammaproteobacteria bacterium | reverse complement strand
TGGGCCTGGCCTCAATCAGATAATCGCCAGCCCTAATTTCCAGAAGGCGATAATTGAATTGGCCTATCCTTTCACCGATTAATTGGCGCGCGTCTTCATAGGTAAAATCCAGGCCGGCAAAATACTTGCCTTGGTCGCCGAGGGCAAGGCGCCGCACCTTGTTGTGCGAGGGAAGCTTCAGCCACTGCTCGTCGTTGCTTTTAATATGGCGCCAAGTCAGGAGGCCGAGTCCTTTATCCAAAACCGGTTCCGTGAATTTAATCACTACCTTGTCTTCGCCCGCCGAGTCATACTTGATCCAGCGAGTAAAGGTCTTGGCTTGCGAAGAACCGCCTTGCTCTTTGATGATCGCGCTAACAGACTCCTGTTCGGTATTGAGTTGGCGATACAACTGCCAACTCCTTTCCATTATTTGCTCGGCGGTCGGTTCAGCGGGAATAATTTTGTCTACCGACCCAATAGGGCCAAGCGCCAAAAGCAGAAACGCAACCGAAAGCAGAAACACGGCCGACTTTATCTTATTCATCTCCATTCTCCTTTAACTGATTTTTCTTTCACGCACCATGGAAGCAGGGCGGGCATTAAGATGAGCGAACCGAAGCCGCAGGTGATCATCATTACCACCATAATCCAGCCCAAGCGCTGGACCGGAATGAAATTGGAAATGATGAGCGGCGCGAAACAAAACGAATTGAGCAAAATGTCCGTGAGGATCACTCGCCCTCTCGCCGACATCGCGCCATTCAATGAATCGGCTTTATTTTTGCCCTCAAGCAAAGCCGTTTGGTAATCCGCCACCAAGTACAAGCTGAAATCAATGGCCGCATTAATGGCCAAAGCGGTAATGCAAGCCGTCGCCTGATCAAGCGGCACGCGAAACGCCACCATGACCAAAGCGATAACCGAGCTGGCAAAAACGAATGGGACGCTAATGACCAGGCCCGTCCGCCAGCCAACTAATTTTAACCGGCTTTGAATTTTCCGATTTCGCCAAAACACCCAGACGGCGCAAACCATAATTACCAGCCACTGCGAGCTGATAAGATTCCAGGGCTTGCCCAGACGAATGTATTTATCCACTTGCGGATAAGCCGGTATCTTGCCAAAAGTCACGACTCGCAAATCGGTGAAGTCATTTCGCCCCATTTGCAGTAGGCCGTCAATAACCTGGCCCAGCTCATTGGAATCCTCTATGGCCGTTGAAGCAAAAACCACCAGGCCGCCATCAAACCACAATTGCGATTTTAAAACCGGCCCTAGGTCGTCCGCGATCATAGACAAGCTGTCATGAACTTGCTGACGATTTTTTGGCAAAGACAAATGATAGGACTCACGGGAAATAAGTTTGATGGTATCAACCACCGAAGTCGCCTCCCGCACTTGCTTGATGTTCTTGACCGCTTTTTGGAAATCATTGGCGCGGCCAATAAACTCCGGATCGTCAATATCGCCTTGCAAGAGCAGGGGAACGCGGTCAAAACCATACCGCCCCGGTCGATTAAGCAACTGGCTGGCGCGATAGACAATGGTGTCATGAATATATTCCAACGGCTTGGTCCTGACTGGTAAAAAATCAAAGTCCTTTTTAAAGCCCGGAACATAATCAAGACCGATTAAACCAATCGCTAAAAACAAAACTCCCGCGGTAAGGCAAATTGCCTGCTTCGCTCTTTTTTTCTCACCGGCCAGTTGCTCACTGGAATCAAAATGGAAAAACTTTTGGCCCGCGCCGATAAGGCCGGTCAAAAATTGATTCCATCTGTTGCCGGCGCGAGCCAGAAAGCCGGATGAGGCAGGGGCTTCTTCGCCGCCGATAATTGTGTGAAGCGCCGGCAGAAACCACATGGTCAGAATCAGCAGGTAAATAATGCCGAGAGCCGCAAAAATGCCAACCTCCAGAATTCCACGCACCCCGATTTGATACAAGGTGGCAAAATTCAGGATGGCGATTACGGCCGTAACAAACATAGTCCGATTTACCGCTCTGGCTTTCTGCCAAAGCCCGGCGCGCGACAATTGCGGAAACTCGCGCCGCCGCTCGTTATAGCCGGCAAACTTGTGTTCGGCAAAAGAAATGCCAGCCACAATCTGCGCCGTAAAAACAATGAGGATATAAACCCGTTCGTAAACAGGCACCCCCATAAATTGCAGCAGTCCGATTGACCCGCGAGTCCAAAGAAAACTCATGGCCACAACCAAGGCGGCAATCGTGGCTTGGCGCCAGGAAATCAGCGAGAAGAAAAACAGAAGCCAGCTCAAGCCCAATCCGATGGTTGAGAGTTTCAAAATATCGGACAAGAGCGCCGCGTCAGTAAGTCCTCGGCCGATGGCCCAGCCCGCCGTGGTCACTTGGGAAAATTCCGGAACCGGATAAATATCCGCCTTCAAATACCATTCCCATTGGGAAATTTTTCTTTGTTCCAAAAATTCAGCCACGCGCCGGAAGGTTTTAATCTCATCATAGTCAAATGGCAAAAGCATGGCCACTTGCGCGTAATCAAAATTCCGGCCCATGAAAACGCCATACACGGCTGAATCTTTTTTAATCCGATTCAGCCACTCCTTGGCGCTCCAATTTTGGTCAGCCAAAATATCCTGATTAATAAATGGCGCGTTCAGCAATTCTTCGCCTGTGTCGCGATAATCGGCCGCGACAGACAAACTAAGAATGCCGAATTCCGGAAAGGCCCCCTTGAGCTTATCCGTGAACCATTTGATATAACCAAGATTTTTTTTGGTAATGCCATCCTCAAGGGGAATGACAAAAGAAATAACTTCGCCGGTTTTGAGTCCTTGAGATGACAATTTCTTAACTTGCCGGTCCATAATATAATATGGGTCTTGCTTGTTAAGAATCGCGTCATCAAGGATACCGCCTCGTTTGGTGGCGCGGTTAAAATACATCACGGGCATCGCCGTAATCAACGCAATAACCGCCACCACCAGCCAAGCATAAATCAGTTCTTGACGCTTGCTGACGCTTTGCATCTCAATTCTCCTTTTTCTATTTGATTTTTAAATTTTCAAGGGACATTTATCTTTAGCTATTATATACTAAAGAATATATTAAAGTATCATAAATATTAATTTCTGTCAATTTTTAATTTTTCCACATATTTTAAAAACCAACTCCGCCCTCACCCTGCCCTCTCCCAGGGGGAGAGGGGGATTAAGAAAGGGGGTACGGTATTAAAAGTCCCTCTCCCTGTAATCGGGGAGAGGGTGGGGTGAGGGGATAAAAAATTATTTCCCCTTAATTTTTTTCCGGTTAATTTCTTCTTCCAGCCGGATTACCTCATCAAAATTATCTTCGGACACGACTTTTTTTCTTTTGCTCGCCCCGCATCTTTCGCATTTATGAACAATCACCCAATCCTGATGTTCCAAATAAATATCAATCGGCTTCATCAGGCCCCCGCATTCCTCCATGCGGTCTCCGGGGTCAATATCAACATGTTTTGACCACAGGCAATATGGGCAATGGTTGGTGTAGCCATTACCGATGACGGACTTACCACAATGTTCACAAATAAAATTTTCTTGAGTTCGTTTGAAAGACATAAAAAATTAATTATTAAGCACCAAACTCAAAATCTCAAAAATCAAATAAATCACAATTTTCAAATTTCTAAACTTTTATTTTTGCATTTTTCTAAAATAGAAGCAAATATTTTTAATAACTCGAAAGTTTCTGATAAAAGCGACTGTATTCTTTGACTAAGTTCCGGATTAGCTTCAATTATTAATTTTATCCAATAAATTGTCTCTTTCGCCTCCTTGCGACAAATTCTTAATCTAAACTGAAAATCTTTTTTAGTTTCTGTCTCATTGGCCTCCCTATAGTTGGCACCCAATGAGGTGCCTGATCGTATAATTTGGTCTGCGAGCTTAAAATTAATGTTATTCTTGGGTAACGACTTAACCATCCGAATTATTCTCTTGCCATATTCTAAAGTTCTATCCTCAAGGTCATAAGTATGACTTTTTTGAATTCCGGTCATTGGTGCTTATTTGAAAT
>CAYIRS010000069.1:0-4018 GCA_964365895.1 uncultured Gammaproteobacteria bacterium | reverse complement strand
CTTGGACAAAAAGTTCTAAATTTCGCTTAAAAGTAATTTTGCAACCATCTCAATTTAAATAAAACCATGGGTCATAAATTTTAAAGGAACTCTAAAATTTAAACTTCCTGTATAAAATTGTAGCATAAAATATCCCTAAAACGCAATTTAAGGCCATTTATTATGAATTGTGGATAACTTGTTGATTTAATTGGGAAAAGACCTGTTGATATCTTATATTTTTAGATGAATTAACGCCTGTTTTTATTCTAAATTTAGATAAAAAATAAAAGAATTGACATTTTTTCATTTTTTATTACTAAAATAGTTGACATTTTTAAGTCATTTCTGTAATATTATAAATATCCAACTGTCGCGTTTAATAAATTCCTTGCCGCCGAAATCATAATTAAATTTTATAAAAAAATTATAAAAATGCCGGCAAGCGATAATCTCCCGACAAAAGAGTGGGTCTCAATAGAGAAAAATTAAATTAAATAAACTCATTTTTTATCCTTTTTTTAAAGGATTATCCGAGAAATGAGGATTTTTTTATGTCTAAAAATCAGACACAAACAACGGAAAGAATAACCCTTTCCAAAACCCATGTTGTCGAACTGCCTGATTTGATTGAGTTGCAAAAAAAATCATACAAATGGTTTTGGGATGAGGGCTTGAAAGAATTATTTGATGAAATTTCGCCGATTACCGATTTTATCGGCCGGGATTTGGAAATTTATTTTGGCGGTTATTTTTCCGACCAGCCGAAATTTGATGAAACCGCCAGCAAAGAAAAAAATATTACTTTTGAAGCGCCGATTAGGGTGATTGCCAAATTGCTCAATAAGAAGACCGCTCAAGAGATTGAGCAGGAAGTTTATTTGGGCGATTTTCCCCTGATGACCGACCGGGGCACTTTTATTATTAATGGCATTGAGCGCGTGGTGGTCTCGCAATTAATCAGGTCGCCGGGCGTGTTTTTCACCAGCCAAGCCGCCCTCGGCCGGAATTTGTACGGCGCCAAGGTTATTCCCAACCGCGGTTCCTGGCTGGAACTTGAGACCGATAACAATAATGTAATCTGGGTTAAGATAGACCGCAAAAGAAAGGTGGCGGCCACCGCCCTGCTTCGGGCTTTCGGCTATTCGACCGATGAGCAGATTTTGGATTTATTTAAAGATGTCCGCGCGGCCAATATTAATTATATTGAATCCACCTTAAAGAAAGATGTTTCGCGCAATGAGGCCGAGGGCTTGATTGAGGTTTATAAAAGAATTAGGCCGGGCGATTTGGCGACCCCGGAAAATGCCAAGCAATTGATTACCAATATGTTTTTCAATTTCGCGCGATATGATTTCGGCACGGTGGGCCGCTACAAATTAAACCAGCGCTTTGGCCAAAAAATACCCATCAACAAAGAAACCAGGGTTTTACGGCGAGAGGATATCGCCAACATCTTGAAAGAAATTATTAATTTGAATAATTCGCAGGCCGACCCCGATGATATTGATCATTTGGGCAACCGAAGGATCAGGGCGGTGGGCGAATTGGTGCAAAATAAATTCCGCATCGGTTTAGTGCGGATGGAAAGAATTGTCAAAGACCGAATGAGCACCTTGGACATCGCCAACCTAACGCCCAATAAATTGATTAATGCCCGTCCGCTCATCAGCGTGGTCAAAGAATTTTTTATGTCCAGCCAATTGTCCCAGTTTATGGACCAGGTCAATCCCTTGGCTGAATTGGAGCACAAGAGAAGATTGTCGGCCATGGGTCCGGGCGGTCTGTCCCGCGAAAGAGCCGGGTTTGAGGTGCGCGATGTGCATCCGACCCACTATGGCCGGATTTGCCCAATCGCCACGCCCGAGGGGCCGAATATCGGCTTGGTGGGCCATTTGGCCACCTTTGCTCGAGTTAATGATTATGGTTTTATTGAAACGCCTTATTATCAAGTTATCCATGATATTGAAAATAATCCAAAAATTACTAAAGGAGAAATCGCCCGCGAAAATTTAAAGGACCAGTCGGGCCATATTATTATTAAGGCCGGTGAAAAAATCACCAACGACTTGGCCACGGAATTGGCGCAAACCGATTTAAAAATTATTCCCATCAAGCCCCGAGTCACCAAGGACCTGGTTTATCTTGACGCCTTTGAAGAAAGCCGAGCCACGACCACTCCGCTTGACGCCTCGCTTGATGAAAACGGCTATTTCACTACGGAAAGAATTGAAGCGCGCGTCCATTTGAAGCCGACCATCACTACGTCGGAGAATATTGACTATATGGACGTGGCTTCCAATCAGGTGGTTTCGGTCGCCACTTCCTTGATTCCGTTTTTGGAGCATGATGACGCGGTCCGCGCTTTAATGGGCACGAATATGCAGCGCCAAGCCGTCTCCTGCATTAAGCCGGAAGCGCCCTTGGTGGGCACGGGCATTGAATTTAAAGCGGCCTGCGATTCCGGCCACGTGATTTTAGCCAAAGAAGACGGCGAGGTGATCGGACTTAGCGGTCATAAAATAGAAATATTAAATACAAAAAATAACATTGATGTTTATAATTTAAATAAATTCGTCCGTTCAAACGCCACAACCTGCATCAATCAAAAGCCGGTGGTGGCCAAAACCCAAAAAGTTAAAAAAGGTGATATTTTGGCGGACGGGCCGGCGATTGAGGGCGGTGAATTGGCTTTAGGCCAAAATATTTTAGTGGCTTTTATGCCTTGGCAGGGCTATAACTATGAAGACGCGATTATTATTTCCGAACGGCTGGTCCATCAGGACCGCTATTCTTCCATTCATATTGAAAATTATGTTTGCGAAATGCGCGAAACCAAGCTTGGCCCGGAAGTTATTACTTCGGATATTCCCAATGTCTCGGAAGAAAAATTAAAGGACTTGGACGAAGAGGGCATTGTCCGAATCGGCGCCAATGTCCGTTCGGGCGATATTTTAGTCGGCAAGATTACGCCCAAGGGCGAAACCGAATTGTCGGCTGAAGAAAAATTATTGCGCGCGATTTTTGGCGAGAAAGCCAGAGACGTGCGCGACTCTTCTTTATATTTGGAACACGGCTCTTCAGGCAAAGTCATAGATATTAAAATATTTTCCCGCGAGAACGGCGACCGGTTGCCGGCGGGCATGATTAAAATGGTTCAGGTGACGGTCGCTTCTTTGCGCAAAATTCAGGTGGGCGACAAAATGGCTGGCCGCCACGGCAACAAGGGCGTAATTTCCCGCGTCGTGCCTTTAGAGGATATGCCTCATTTGGCGGACGGCACGCCCGTGGATATTATTTTGAGCCCGCTGGGCGTGGTTTCCCGCATGAATTTGGGACAGATTTTGGAAACCCATCTGGGCTTGGCCGCCAAGGCGCTGGGCTATAAAATCGCGACGCCGGTATTTAACGGCATTACGGAAAAACAAATTAGAGACGAGTTAGAAAAAGCCGGCTATCCGCGGGACGGCCGTATTCAGCTTATTGACGGCCGCAACGGCCAGAAATTTGATTGCCAGACCACGGTCGGTTATATTTATATGTTGAAATTAAATCATTTAGTGGAGGATAAAATCCATCAGCGGTCAATCGGTCCGTATTCATTGATTACCCAGCAGCCCTTGGGCGGCAAAGCGCAATTCGGCGGCCAGAGATTCGGCGAAATGGAGGTCTGGGCGCTTGAGGCCTATGGCGCGGCGCATACTTTGCAGGAGATTTTAACCATCAAATCAGATGATGTGTTCGGCCGTTCGCGCGCCTATGAATCAATTGTCAAAGGCGAACCGATTGAGTCGTTGAATATCCCGGAAAGTTTTCATGTTTTAGTGCGCGAGCTCAAGGGTTTGGGGCTTAATGTGGAATTAATGAATGAGGGCAAGGTGGTTCAGGAAGATGTCGGCGCCGGCGCGGCTCGGGAGAAAGAAAAAGAACAGGAATATGAAAGGGAAAAATTTAAACGGAGAAAGTAAGTAAATAATTTTGAATTTTGGAATTTTGAAATAATTTTGAATGAATAAATTTTGAAACAAATAATTAATTC
>CAYIRS010000068.1:0-4043 GCA_964365895.1 uncultured Gammaproteobacteria bacterium | reverse complement strand
AATAATACTGATTGGAAAGAATATCGCCGTTTCTGGCTAAACCGAAAGGTTAGATTGCTTAATTTGGGCTTTAATCCCGGTCATCTCCCGACGATCATAGAGGTGGTAAAAAACCAAGAAGGACTCCCGCTTTTTTGGCTCGCTCTTGATCGTTTTGGCGGCGGCAATCGGACGGTTGTCATGAGGAAACATTTTAAACCCATTGAAGAAGAAATGGGAGAAAAAAATGACTAACACCCAGGAGGGAAAAAAAATGTCAACGTGGCCGATACCAGAAAAATGCCGCCTTTAGTGATTAAAAAAACTAAAATGGCGGCATTTTCACATTATTGATATAATAAAAACAATGGAAACAATAAATCTAATATATTTGTTGGCGATTATAAGTAGTTTTTTTCTTACTTTAATTTTGACGCCATTTATCAAGGGACTGGCTTTAAAATATAATATCACGGATAAGCCGGGCGCGGACAGAAAAATACACCACAAGCCAATTCCGCTTTTGGGCGGTTTGGCCATATTTATTTCTACCTCAATGGTGATTTTTGTCTTTCGTTGGCTGGAGTTGGCGAATTTTTCTCAAATTCCGGATAAATTTTTAATCAGTGTTTTTTTAGCGGGTTTAATATTAATGGTTGGCGGCTTTTTGGATGATCGGTATAATTTAAGGCCCGGCCAACAAATTATCTTTCCCATAATCGCGGTGGTTCTGGTTTTGGTTTCCGGAATACAGATTACCTATATCACCAATCCGATCGGCAACGCCAGTAATGCGATTATATACTTATCGCCGGTCATCGGCCTCAGCCTGTCCTTTTTGTGGCTGATGGGCATGACGTATACGACCAAATTTTTAGACGGCTTGGATGGCTTGGTGGCCAGTATGGCCATTATCGCCGCCCTGATTATTTTTTTAATCGGCCTGGATTGGGATGTGGCCAGGTCGGCGACGGGTGTTTGGGCTTTGGCTCTGATCGGCGCCGCCGCCGCTTTTTTAATTTTTAATTGGCATCCGGCGAAAGTTTTTTTAGGCGAAGGCGGCAGCATCTGGCTGGGATTTATTTTGGGCGTTTTGTCCATTATCACCGGTTCTAAAATCGCGACCACCCTTTTGGTCGTCGGCATTCCGGCGCTTGATGTTTTGTGGGTAGTCATTAGGCGCGCCGTAAAACATGAGTCGCCATTTTCTCACGCGGACAAAAAGCACCTTCATTACCAATTGTTAAATCTTGGTTTTTCCCATCGGGGCGCGGTTTTTTTCCTGTGCTTGATCGCCCTGACCTTTGGTTCATTGGGGATTTTTACCAATAGCCGAGGCAAATTAACCGGATTGGTATTTTTATTTATTTTAATGATGATATTGGCCCTGGCCATTTATTTAAAATCAAGAAGAAATGAATCAACTAACATTGACCACCCATAAAATTTCGGTCAAAATTTTTGTAAAAATTTTAATTGTCGTGATTATCGCAGGCCTTGCTTTTTTTGGCCTCGCTTATTTTATTAATTCGGCTAACCGCCAAGCCGTAATCATTAATAATAAAAAAATTTTAGTTGATATTATCAAAACCGAGGCGGAGATGGCCAGGGGTTTGGGCGGGCGCAAGAATTTGCCGGAAAACCGCGGCCTGCTTTTTGCTTATGATGGTTATTATGTCCCCAAATTCTGGATGAAAGATATGCTGTTTTCTATAGACATAATTTGGATTAAGGACAATATGGTTACTGGTTTTGAAAAAAATGTGCCTCTCTCAAATCAAGAATTTCCGCCCGTTTATCAGCCCAAAGATTTTGTGAATTATGTTTTGGAAGTTAACGCGGGCTTGGTGGATAAGAATCAGATAAAGATAGGGGATAGGGTGGATTTTAAAAAATAAATTCTAAATTCTAAATTTAAATTAAACTCTAAACTCTAAATTCTAAACAAATCCAAAATCCCAAATTCAAAATTCAAAAATTTAAAATTAAATGCGTTTTTAGAATTTGGGATTTTGAACTTTTGAATTTGTTTAGAGTTTAGGATTTAGAATCTAGAGTTTAGAATTTCTAAAAACATTTGGATTTTTAGGATATTTGACTTTTTTTGCGAATCAGTGTAATATATGCCTATTGTATAAATAACTTTTAAATTATGAAATTCGCAGTCATTAAGACCGGCGGTAAACAATACGTGGTCAAAGAAAAAGATAAAATTAAAGTGGAAAGATTAAAAGGGGGCGCGGGAGAGGAAATTGGTTTTGAAACATTGCTAATCGCCGATGGTGAAAAAATGGAAATCGGTTCACCAATTATTTCTGAAATGGTTACGGGCAAAATAATCAAAGAGAGCAGAAGCAAGAAGGTAATTGGCGTTAAGTATAAGCCAAAAACTAGAGAGCACACAAAATTTGGCCATCGTCAGTATTATACCGAAGTGGAAATCAACAAGATATAAAAATTAAAATCGCCCCAACTCGGAGCGGTTTTTTTTTGGAATCCCCCCTCTCCTTGTCCTAAGGAGAGGGTAGGGTGAGGTCTAAAATTACAATTCCTGCCGGCTTTTTATGGCGTTTTCCAAGGTTATCTCATCGGCATATTCCAGGTCGGCGCCCATGGGCAGGCCGCGCGCCAATCGGGTGAGTTTTAAATTTTTAAATTGTTTTAAAAGCTTGGTCAGATAAAGCGAAGTGGTTTCGCCCGGCAAATCAGGATTCAGCGCCAAGATTATTTCATTGATATTATTATTTTTTATTCTCTCTACCAAGTCATTGATTTTTATGTTTTCCGGCTTAACGTCTTCTAAGGGATTTATGTGGCCCCCTAAAATATGATATACTCCGTCATAGCGGTTGATTTTTTCAATCGCGGTCAAGTCCTGCGGCTTAGCGACCACGCAAATTATTTTTTGGTTTCGCCGGTGGTCGGCGCAGATATGGCAAGGATTAGTTTCGGAGAAATTAAAACAAACGGAGCAGATTTTGATATTTTCTTTTAGATGTTCAAGCGCTTCGCCAAACTGGTTTAATTCTGATTGCGGCCGATACAATAAATAAAAAACCAATCGTTCGGCGGTTTTCGGGCCGATGCTTGGTAATTTGGCAAATTGATTGATTAAATTTTGGATTATTTTAGGATAACTCATTGATTTAATTTATTGAATTAACAACCGCGATTATAAATTTGAATTTTTAGTTATTCACCGCCCTATTGACCGCGCTATTGACAATAATATTTTTGTCTGATAATATATTAACAGTATTTATTGAACTTTAAAGTTTGGGAAACGCGGGTGAGTACGCCACATTTAGGTCCAGTTGGCCGGGAGTTCGATGACGAGCATACATCACTCTAATCATCGAAAATCCCCAATGAACGCGATAAATGATGTTAATCCGTTCTTGCCACTCGACCAGGCCGTGGCCGATTCACATTTTGCGCTTTCCCAAAGGGGCTCCGCTCAAGCCATGGGGTGCTTGAATTAGGTTTGAGCGGAGCCCACCGAAACTCTTTCCGAGTTTAGGTGGGTAGTTTTTTGCCAGCTACTTGGCCCTTAGTGCTTTTGAGTATTTGTGGGTAAATAAGGGAGGGGTTCTGCTTCTTCTTTCCCCAACCTCAAATTCTTTCCCCAACCTCAAAAGTCCATAGCTGGCAAAACTTTTGTCTCCCCTCCAATTATTCTCGGAGAGGCGCCCTGCCAACAGTACTTGAAAAATCAAGATGTTGGCAGGGCTTTTCATTTTATCGGCCGGCTATATATGGACATCACATTATGAAACCGCACTCCATAAGACAACAAAAATGGCGAATCGCTTGTTTTTCGCTCGAAAAAATCCTCAATGTATGTCTAATATATTTGCGGTTTTTTTGAGCTCCAAAACTTCGCGCTTCACTTATTTTTGTTGCTTCTAAGCGCGGTTTCATAATGTGATGTCCATAAGCTGGGAAAATTCAGTCCGCCCAACTGCGGCATTATTCAAAAATTGAAAATTTATATTTAAGTTTTTAAATTACGGCGCCAGCTCAATATTTTTTCCCAAATTTTTAAAACTCACCAAGTCCTCATT
>CAYIRS010000067.1:1580-4119 GCA_964365895.1 uncultured Gammaproteobacteria bacterium | reverse complement strand
AAGCATGGCCGGAAAAAACCGCAATATCTGCACCCAAACCTAAAGCCCATTTTAGAAAAGACCTATGGCGTGGCCGTCTATCAGGAACAATTGCTCCAGATTGCCAGAAGTTTGGCCGGCTTTAGTTATGGCGAAGCCGATATTTTACGCAAGGCGGTCGGCAAAAAAATAAAGGAATTGCTTAAAGAGCAGGAAACCAAAATGATTAAGGGCATGATAAAAAATGGCATTGATGAGAAGGCGGCCAAAAAGATTTGGGAATTCATTCTGCCCTTTGCCTCCTATGGCTTCAACCGCTCTCATGCCGCTTGTTATGCCCTGATTGCTTATCAAACCGCTTATCTAAAAGCCAATTATCCGGCGGAATTTATGGCGGCGTTACTAACTTCCGATCAAGGCAATGCCGACCGCATTGCCATTGAAGTGGACGAATGCCGGCAAATGGGCATCAAGGTTTTGCCGCCGGATATTAACGAAAGTTATTCCACTTTTACGGTCGTGGCCGAGAGTTTAAAGGAAAAACAGCCCCGCCTCCGTTTCGGGTTTTTGGCGATCAAGGGCTTGGGCGAAAATATCGTTAAAATCATTATTAAAGAAAGAAAGGAAAACGGCCGATTTAAAAATCTTGAAGATTTTTTGGGCCGGGTCAAAAGCAAGGACTTAAACAAAAGATCATTAGAATCGCTGATTAAAGCCGGCTGTCTTGATGGCTTTGAGGAGCGCAATAAAATATTAGTCAATCTGGACCTCTTACTGACTTATATCCAGGAAACCACTAAAAACGGCGAAAACGGCCAGGATAGCTTGTTTAATATAATGCCTCACACCAATCTTTCCAATTTAAAATTGCGGGCGGCCGAGCCGGTGAACAAAAGAGAGAAATTGAGTTGGGAAAAACAGTATTTGAATTTATATGTTTCTGAACACCCCCTGGATGAATTCAAAGAAAAAATTAGCCGGACCGTGGTTGAATGCGCGAGGCTGGAAAATTGCGTGGCCGGCGCCGAGGCGCGGGTGGCGGGCATTATCACCGCCATCAAAAGAATTTTTACCAAAAAGGGCGATGCCATGCTTTTCGTTAAAATTGAGGATAACAGCGGCGAGGTGGAGCTCTTGGTCTTCCCCAAGGTTTTAGAACAAAATCCTCATTTGTGGCAGGAGGATAATATTATTATTTGTTCGGGCAAAATTTCCGATAAAGACAATGAAATAAAATTATTATGCGATAAAGCCGCCATCTTGAATTTAGATAATATTAATGAAACTATTAATTTATTCCTCAATCATAATAACCGCAGGAATTCGGAATCGCCGACGGCCAGACAGGTCTCCATTACCCTTGATGAGCCGATTGACTATGAGGTTTCCAAACGACTGAAAGCGGTTTTTTATCAATGGCCGGGCAATAATACCGTGGCCTTAATCGTGAATAGGCAATCCGGAAATAATCAAAAAATCAAGACCAATTTCCGAGTTATTTATAACGACCAATTTGTTCAGGAGATAAGCGAAATTTTAGGCGATAAAAGAGTTGCGCTTGATTAGCGATATTTGGTATAATAAAGACAAGTTATAATAAACATAAAATAATTAAAATGCCGTTTATTATTTTGGCCCTGGTCATATTGGTTTTGGTGATTTTTTTATTTTTTTTGAACGCCGGCGGCCGGGGCGGAGCGGATATTTTTTTCGTATCCTCGGCCTCAATACCGGTTTTAGCCAAATATGCCCGTGATTTAACCAAACTGGCCCGGGAAAATAAGCTTGATCCGGTCGTTGGCCGCGAGCAAGAAATCGCCCGCGCCATTCAAATTTTATCCCGCCGGACCAAGAATAATCCTTTGCTCATCGGCAAGGCGGGCGTGGGCAAGACCGCTATCGTTGAGGGCTTGGCCCTGTCTATCGTCAATCAGAAAGTCCCTTCGGTTTTATACGGCAAGCGGGTTTTGGCGTTGGATTTGGGCGGTTTATTGGCGGGTACAAAATACCGAGGTGAATTTGAGCAACGGCTCAAGCGAATCACCGACGAGATTAGTAATGCCAAGCGAACAATAATTTTGTTCATTGATGAAATCCATATTTTGGCCGAGGCGGGGGAGGCCGAGGGTGCGATTAACGCGGCCGATATTTTAAAACCGCTTTTGGCGCGCGGCGAATTGCAGGTGGTGGGCGCCACCACCAGAGAAGATTACGATAAATACATCAAGCAGGACAAGACCCTTGACCGCCGGCTTCAGCCCATTTTTGTGGCCGAGCCGAATATGGCGCAAACGAGGAAAATTTTAGAGGGCATTAAGGCGGTTTATGAAAATTATCATAAGGTGAAAATTTTGCCTTCGGCGATTGAGGAGGCGGTTAACGCGACCAAAGAGATTACGAGGAGGTCCTATCCCGACAAAGCCATTGACGCCTTAGACGAGGCGTGCAGTAAAGTAAGAATTGACCACATTATTAAAAATAAAAAAAATAAAGGCGCGCCCCTGGTAGTTGACGACAAGGCCATCAAGGCCATTATTAATCAGTGGAAAAATAATTTTGC
>CAYIRS010000067.1:0-1480 GCA_964365895.1 uncultured Gammaproteobacteria bacterium | reverse complement strand
AAAATTCAAAATTATTAAAAAATATGCCCAATAAAGCGCCCAAACCAAAAATAAATTTATACCGCAACATCTCAATTTCTTTCGTGGTTTTTACCGCGATGCTGATTTTGGCCGTGATTTTTATGTTTTTTGATAACGCCAAGATTATTGTTCAAACCGCGGCTCAAGAGGTTAATTTAAGTTTTCCGGTAGAGGTTAAGGAAAATCCGACCGAACAGGAATTAGCCGAGAAAGATGTAATTTCCGGCCAAGAAATGGTCAGAGAAAAAATCGGCCGTGGCGAATTTGAGGTTTTAAGCACCAAGTCGGGCAGTCCGGGTTTGGTGGGCCGGGTTAAAATTGTGAATAATTATAGCCGCAATCAAACATTGGTCAAAACCACTCAGCTTCAGGCGGCTAACGGCGTGATTGTCAGAACCGCTCAATCAGTGGTGGCGCCGGCGGGCGGCAGTATTATGGTTGATGTTTATCCCAAGGAGCCGGAAAATTTTGCGGACATAGAGCCCGGGAACTTGACGATTATTAAATTGGCCGAAGGACTGCAGGATAAAATATACGGCGTTGTTTCCCTGCCCTTGACCGGCGCGCCGTTGGAAATCAAGGTCTTGGCCGAAAGCGACATTAATCGGGCCAAGGAAAAATTATCGGCTCGTCTAGCCGAAGAAGTAAAAAAAGAATTTAATATCAGCGATAAAGACGGCGTGGCGACCGAGGTTTCTGATTTTAAAACCGATAAAAAAATTGGCGAGGAAACCGACACCTTTAATTTAGAGGCGACCTTCAAAGTTAAGTCATTAGAAATGGACCAGAATCAGTTAGTTGATTTGTTGGGCCGTAAAATTAAGGGTCTGAATTTGACCAATATGGATGTTAGCCCGATTGATTTGGCGAATTTAAATTATGCCATCACCGAGCCGGATTTCGGCGGCAATATTTTAATTAAGATAAATTATATTTTAAAAACCAAATTAAACGTTAATAATTCCATATTTAATAAAAATAATTTTGCGGGCAAAAGCATCGGCGAAACGCGGCAATATTTTAAGCAGTTTGCCGCCATTAAAGATGTTCAGATTTTCAACTCGCCATATTGGAAGAAAAATTTGCCCAGCCAAAAAAGCAAAATAGAAATAATTATTCAATAGAATTAATTTAATCAGCTCAAATATGAAAAATAAATTAATGACCGCGATTGAAACGCGGACCAGCGTCAAAAGAGTGGCGGCCATGACTGGCCTGATGGTCGGGGCCAGCGTAGTGCTCGGCGCGATTTTAACTTGGATGGCGTTGAAATGAATTTACCACCCTTTTGTTTTGACGTAATATTGGGATAGATGTGGTCCTGCCAGAGGCAGGCAAGCGCGACCAGCGCGGAGGGGTGACGGGGTCTGTGTTTCTCCTCACCCTGCCCTCACCCGCCCCGCCCTCACCCTGCCCTCTCCCGGGCGGGAGCGGGGAATTAATAAAGGAATTAATAAAT
>CAYIRS010000066.1:702-4219 GCA_964365895.1 uncultured Gammaproteobacteria bacterium | reverse complement strand
TTAATTCATAGGAGAGGACGCCGCCCAAAATAAAGCCGCGCGAATCAATGCCCGCAATCACATCAATATTTTTATCTTCATATCTTTTTTTAAAATCTTCCACGCAACACTTCAGGCCCTCGGGGTCTTTTAACAAAGTAGTAATATCTCTAAACATTATGCCGTCCTTTGGCCAATTTGCCACCGTGCGTATTTTTGCTTTGATTGGATTGTCTTCAACTCCCAATTTTGAAATTGTTTTTATTAATAATGTCTTAACCTTTTGGGCATTCTCTTTCATTCTGGCCAAAACCATATCAAAAGTTACCGCCTCTTCGCCCTCTTTCCAGCAATCATAATCCGTGGACATGGCGATGGTTTGATAGGGCAGGCCCAGCTCATTGGCCAAAATCACTTCTGGGCAAGTGGACATATTAATAATGTCGGCGCCCCAAGCCCGAAACATCAAGCTTTCGGCTTTAGTGGAAAAGCGCGGCCCCTCAATCGTAATTACAGTCACGTCGCGATTATATTCAAAACCAAGCTCATCGCAGGTCTCGCATAATAAATTCCTTAACTTCTCATTATACGGCTTAGACATGGGCGTATGCGTTACTTTGTCCGTAAAATAAGTCATATTTCTGTGCCTGGTAAAATCAATAAACTGGTCGGGAAAAACCAAGTTGCCCGGCTTAATATCCTCGCGCAAAGAGCCAACGGCCGTGGTGGCTAAAATATGTGTGCAGCCCTCTTCTTTCAGGGCCATAACATTGGCCAAAAAATTTATTTTGGTGGGCATGACGCTATGGTCTTTGCCGTGCCTTGATAAAACCACCACCTCAACTCCATTTATTTTACCAATAGTCAAAGCCGATGACGGCTTGCCGTATTCGGTCTCAACCTCCTTTGTCGCCGCCTCATTTAAAATTTGCGGGTCATCCAATCCACTCCCTCCAATAATGCCGATTTTCATATAGTTAGTTAATGGTTTGTAAAATTGTCATTGCGAGGAGCTGTAATCAGCGACGAAGCAATCTAAAATATTTTTGATAAATCCTCATTTAAAACAATCCTAAATAATTCCTACAAGCTACAAGCTAATTCCTACAACCTATACTTGCGGTTTATCAATTTCCAACACCTCAATATCCGTTTCTTGCCCAGTGATTTTTACCACATCTTTATCAATTTTTTTGAATTCTTTTGAAGCCGCCACATAAGAATTAACGGTCGTATTTAAATTATTGCCTAATTTTTTCAGATAATCATCATAAGCAATAATATGCCTTTGCAATTTTTCCACATTTTTAATAATTTCTTTGGTTTGTTCCTCAATTTTCAGGGCGCGCAAACCCTGCAAAACCGTTTGCAGATAAGCGGCAAAAGTGGTCGGCGAAACAATAATCACTTTTTTCTCTTTAAAAGCGTAATCAATTAAATTTCTGGTATTCACCTTGACCGCGCCCACTTCATTGACTAATAAATCATAATAAATCGCTTCGGCGGGTATGAACATAAAAGCAAAATCAAGCGTTCCCTGGCTCGGCTTGATATATTCGCTGGTCTCGTCAATGCGTTTTTTTAAATCATTGCTGAATTCTTTTTCCAATATCTGTTTTCTTTCTTCATTTTCTTCGTTAATAATCCGATTATAATTATCCAAGGAAAATTTGGCATCAACCGGAATAATGCCGTCTTTAGTGAAGATGGCGGCGTCCACGATTTTGCCGTCATCAAATTTGTATTGGATTTTATAAGCCGTGGGCGGCAGAATATTTTCCAAAACCAAATGCAGGCCCGCTTCACCCAAATTGCCTCTTTGCTTCTGACTGGTTAAGACCTTTTCTAAGTTTTTTAATTGCTCGGAAAAGCCCATCACCTGCTTGTTGGTTTCCTGAAGTTGGGTAACTTTCTCCGTCACGCCGCGAATCACATTTATGCTTTGGCCGAATTGCAATTGAATCTGCCGGGCTGATTCCGACATTTTATTGTCCATGGTCTGATTGATTTCCCTAAGCCGTTCTTGCAACATTAAAAACGCCTGGTCGTCTTTTTTGCTGGCGCCCAACTCATTAAACCGTTTATTAAAAAACACAAACAAGGCCGAAATCGCGGCGATTAAAATAACCACTAAAATTATTAAGACAGTTTCCATATTTTTAAAAAATTAAGGTGGTAAATTCCACCCTATCTTAACAAAATAATCATTTTTATTCAACTATACTTTTCTGGCCTTAATTTTTACGGTTTTGGGGATAATTTTGTTAAAAATCCAAGCTATGGGTAAAGTAATCAGCCAAATGGGAATATACTTGGCTTTTGTCCGAAAAGTGATTTCCGGGTCAAAAAACTGATTTTTTATTTTTAAAATAGTATAAAAAAATGACGGCGCAAAGTCCCCCTTTTGGCTATTAATTTTTCTGCCCAATTTAAACATCAGCCAAAGCGTTAAAAAAATAAAAAAACCCTTATGGCTTTTTTCAATAATTTTAAAACCGCGCCGCTCAAGTATTTTTTCCAAGTCCCCTGCCTTAAAAAGGCGGCGGTGTCCCGCCTGACGCCAATATTCAGGATTAGTTTTTTGTAATATTTTTTCGGTCCGCCAGTGAGGTATGGTGGCAATAAAAAAACCGCCTGATTTTAAGACCCTGATAATTTCAGCTATAACCCTTTCTAAATTTTCCACATGCTCCAAAACATCATTGGCATAAATCTCGTCAAAAATGCCATCGGAAAAATCCAATTTTTCGGCCGACATTGATAAAAAATTCAAGGCCGGATATTTTCTTTGGGCTTCTTTAACATCCAAATCAATGCCAACAATGTCATGGCCGGCTTTGCTAAAAAAATAAACATTATCGCCATGGCCACAGCCCAAATCAAGAATTTTTTTTCCGCCCAGACGTGACGTCGGGGCGGATTTTTCATTTTCTGGCATATTCAATTATTTTATCTATATACACATTCAAATCATATTTTTTTGATTCCTTGATACATTTTTCTCTCATTGTTTTTAATTTATCCTGATTTTCCAGACACAAAATTATTTTTTGCCCCAAATCGCCATTGGCAATAAAACCCGTCTCACCCTCTATTACTAATTCTGGCAACGCGCCCAAACTGGAAACAATCGCGGGCACGCCGTGGGCCAAGGCCTCAACCACGACCAGACCAAAACTCTCCGGCGTTTTTGATGGATTAATTAACAAATCAATATTCGGCCAAATTTTTTGTTCAATTTCTTCTTGGCTTAAGCGGCCATAAAATTTTATTTTTTCATTACCGGCCACCAAGGCCTTGGCCTGGGCCAAGGCCCTGCCCTCGCCGACAATATGCAATAATAAATTGCCATTAATATTTTTAACTGCCTTAATTAATTCTAAAATTCCCTTATATTCTTCGACTTGGCCGAGGAAGAGAATATTAAAAATGTCATCGCGAGGGAGTCCTTTTTTCCTTGGGATAAACTCCGTGGCCGTGACGATCCTATGAGATTGCTTCGTCGTTCCGACGATTACGTCGGAACTCCTCGCAATGA
>CAYIRS010000066.1:0-692 GCA_964365895.1 uncultured Gammaproteobacteria bacterium | reverse complement strand
TCCGGCTAATGCCGGATGCCCCGTCTCTACGGAGCCAATGACAATCGGATTCCCCAAAACCACTCTTTCCGACTTCGGAAAAAATCCATATTTTTCATAAACTGATTTTATATATAGCGAAGGAAAAATCACTACCCCAGGAGAACCGAATAATTTTTTGCAAAACCAAGAATAAATTTTTACTACCAAACGCGCCTGCCCCGCGTATGCTGGGGCCTGCCCCGTCCCTACCTTAATCAATCCTGATGGATGCAATAATTGCATATCATGAACCGTATGGATATTTTTTATTTTTAAATTCCTCAATAGCCACGGCGTATAATATCCCAGCCCCTTTAGATTGTGGGTTAAGGCCACATCCGGCCTTTCCTTCATTAAAATCTTATAAATACGCCAGCACTGAATTTCATTAAACATATCTATAATATGCCAAGGCAAACGCAGCCAAGCCGGCTTTTTATTAATATCTAAAAAATTAAATAAATTAAATGGCTTAATCCGATATACTTTTATACCATTCACCGTCTCGGTTAAATTTTTTCTGCCCACGGAAACCATAAAAATATCTTCGCCCCTATTTCTTAAGCCGTCGGCAATATTTTGTACCACGGTTTCAGCGCCACCTCTTGTATCTGGTTTATAAATTGAATGAATTATGGCAATTTTCATCTAAATTTAGATAAAATATAATT
>CAYIRS010000065.1:2305-4291 GCA_964365895.1 uncultured Gammaproteobacteria bacterium | reverse complement strand
TTTGAATTTTAATCATTGGAATTTGTTTAGAGTTTAGAATTTAGAATTTAGAGTTTTGGATTTTGATATTTTGATTTTTTATTCCACCAATATGAATTTCGGCGTTCCCCAATCTAACGGCATAGAGATTGACGTGTCTAATGGTTTTTTTGTTCAAATAATTTGGCTGGCGGCAATTATTTTTGCGGTCATGGCCGTGATTTTTATCATCCTTTTGATTTTAAGGAAAATTTTTCGCTCGGGCATGATCTCGCCCGGCATTTTTCAAAAAAAGATTTTTATCCTCACCATACCGAAAATTTATGAGGGCCAGGAAAGCGAAAAAACCGACATCCACGAATTAATCGCTAAAGTTGAAAATTTTTATGCGACTTTGGGCGGACTGCGGGCGCACCGGGGCTTTAAAACCTGGCTGTTCGGCCGCTATGACTCATGGTCTTTTGAGATTGTAGTCGGAAGCGACGGTTTGATTACTTTTTATATCGCCGTGCCCAAGTATCTTTGCGACCATATTCAACAGCAGTTTTTGTCGTCATATCCCCATTGTCTAATAGAGGAAGTGGAGGATTATAATATTTTTGGCGCCGTGGGTTATGTGGCCGGCGGCTATTTGAAATTAGTCAAAGAAAAAATGTTTCCCCTTTTGACTTATAAAAATATGGAAGCCGACCCGCTTACGGCCACCTTAAGCACCCTGTCAAAATTGCCTCTGGGCCAGACGGTCGCGATTCAATTTGTGATGCGCTCGGCCCGAGCCAAGTGGCGCCAAAGGGGAGTAAAAGTCGCCTCGCAAATGCATCAAGGCAAGAGTTTGAAGCAGGCGATTAAAAGCGATTCGGCCGGCTTAATCGGCATTTTAGGCAAGCCCGCCGATTGGTTTAGCGCGTCCCAAAAAAATGAGCCGGATAAAGCCAAGGAAACACATCACCTTACTTCTATGGAGGAACAAACCGCTAAAGCCATTGAGGAAAAGGCCGCCAAGGCGGGCCTGGATGTCAATATTCGGCTGATTACTTTCGGTCCCACCGAAGCCGCGGCCAAGGATATGGTGCGCCAAATTGCTAATTCTTTCGCCCAATATTCTAATTATGAATATGCTAATGGTCTTAAGGCGGTCATTAAAGGCGCGGGCAAAAAATTAATCAATGATTTTATTTATCGGAATTTTGACGAAAAATTAGGCCTGGTTTTAAATACCGAAGAAATGGCGTCTTTGTGGCACTTGCCGCTAATCCCGACCGAGGTGCCTAATATCAGATGGCTTCAGGCCAGAAAATTGACGCCGCCAATCAATCTGCCGACGACCGGGTTGATATTGGGAGAAAATTTATATCGCGGCAAGCAAACGTTGATTCGCATTAAAAATGGCGATCGGCAAAGGCATATGTATATTATTGGTATGACCGGCACGGGCAAATCGGTTTTTCAGGCCGATTTAGCCATTCAAGATATAAAAAACGGCCAGGGCGTTTGCGTGGTTGACCCGCACGGTTCTTTAATAGATGATTATATCATGCCGTACATACCCAAAGAGCGCGTTGAAGACATTGTTTATTTTGACCCTTCGGATGTGGCTCGGCCGATCGGCCTTAATATGCTGGAAGCGGGCAGCCAGCACGAAATGGATTTTGCCGTGGGCGAGATGATTACGATTTTTTATAAATTATTGCCCGACCCGGCCATGGCCGGCCCCATGTTTGAGCATTATATGAGGAACGCGCTTTTGGCCTTAATGGCCGACAAGGAAAATCCGGGCACCTTGGTTGAATTGGCCAGAATGTTCACGGACATTGATTACCGCCGGGAAAAATTAAAGCACGTTTCTGATATTTTAGTCAAAGATTTTTGGGAAAGGGAATATCCGGCTTCGCAAAGGGGCGCCACCGGCGCCGATATGATTTCTTACGTGGTTTCCAAAACGGGCCGATTTGTGGAAAATGAAATGATGCGGAATATCATCGGCCAGCCCAAGTCGGGCATAAATTT
>CAYIRS010000065.1:0-2205 GCA_964365895.1 uncultured Gammaproteobacteria bacterium | reverse complement strand
GGATTGGCGTGGATGATGCCGAGGTGATGGCCAAGCAACTGGCGCCAAAAGTTAACGAATACGATTTATTAAATGTGGAAAAATTCAACGCTTATGTCCGTTTGCTTATTGACAATACGGCCGCCGACACTTTTAATATGCATTGTTTCCCTTTGCCGGACAATCCCAATAAAGAAATCACCTCCTTAATTAAGGAATATTCACGCGCTAAATACGGCCGGAATCGGGACGTTGTTATCAGGGAAATTATTGACCGAAGCAAAATGGGTTCTCTTGGCCGACCTACGCCGCCACCCATGTCATCATCTACGCCGTCCGCTCAATTTTAATCCCCAATCGGAGTTGGGGACAGGTTTTTAAATGAGGTAAATTTTTTAAAGATAACCCTGATTTTTCGGGATTTTTTTAATCTTGCCTGAAATTGCTTGATGGGCTATAATTCAATTATCTCAAAATAAATTATGGCAACCCTATATCGGAAATATCGGCCGCAGACCTTTGCCGAAGTTATCGGCCAAAATCATATCAAAATTACTTTACAGCATGAAATAGAGCGGGGCGAAATCGGCCACGCCTATCTTTTTTGTGGCCCGCGCGGCCTGGGCAAGACCACTCTGGCCCGCCTATTTGCCAAATCCATTAATTGTTTAAATAGAAAAGAGGGCCTGCCCGCCGAAGCCGGCCGGCCGGCGCAGGCGGGTGAAAGCGAGCCGTGCAATCAGTGTTCTTCCTGTCTGGATATTATGGGCAATCGCAGTATTGATATTATTGAAATTGACGCCGCTTCCCATACGGGCGTGGATAATGTACGTGAAAATATCATTGAAAATTCCCGCTTTACGCCGACCAGCAGCAAATACAAGGTTTTTATTATTGATGAGGTACATATGCTTTCTACCTTTGCTTTCAACGCCTTGTTAAAAACCCTTGAAGAGCCGCCCAAACACACTATTTTTATCCTGTGCACCACTGAAGTCCATAAATTGCCACAAACGATTATTTCCCGTTGCCAAAGATTTGATTTGAAAAAGGTCTCGGCCAAGGATATGCTGGAGAGATTGGCGCGCATCATCAAGTTGGAGGGCAAAAAAGTGGAAAATGAGGTCTTAAAAAATGTGGTTCTTCATAGCGAGGGGTGTGTTCGCGATGCCGAAAGTTTATTAGGCAAAATATTAACCCTGGGAGATGACATCACTCAAGATCAAGCCGAGCTGGTTTTGCCTCGTTCCGATTTCAGCGCGATTATTAATTTTTTAAATTTTTTAGCCGACAAAAATACCACGGCCGCCATTGAATTGATAAACAGATTGGTTGAGGACGGCGTTGATTTGCAGATTTTTACCGAGACCCTGTTGGAATATTTGAGAAAAATTTTATTGGTTAAAGTAAATGATAATTTAAGCGATTTCGGCGTTGAGCTTGATGAGGAAAGCGAAAAATCGGCCAAGCGGCTGGCGGAAAGATTCAGTTATGACAAACTTTTATCCATTATTGAGTTAATGGTCGAAAAATCCCAGGAAATGAAATCGGCCGTTATCCAGCAATTGCCCCTTGAAGTTGCCGTGATTCAAATCAGTGAGGACGTGGTCTGCAAAAAAGAAGATGATTTTCTTCCGCCTATGGGCGGCCCGGGCGCCTCGGGCGATTCGGAAAGTGAAACAAAAAACATAAAAGAGAAAATTAAGGAAAAATTATTCCAGCTTAATCCCAAAAAAAGCCATCAAGAAAAAACGCCCTTAAATAATTTCGGCCACGAGGAAAAGATTGTTGACGGGCCGGACGACGGCATTAAAATTGACCTGCTGGCCAAATCAGATAAATTAAAGCCAAACAGCTTTTTCCAGCTTGAGGCGGTGATGGCCAATTGGCAAACGATCATTGATGCTCTTTTGGAAAAAAATTATACTCTATCGGCGCTTCTAAAAATCAGCCAACCGCTTAAAGTGAGGGGCAATATTTTGGAAATCGGCGTTAAGAGCAATTTTTATAAATCCCGCCTTGAAGAGATTAAGAATAAAAGCGTGATTAATGATATTATTTCTAATATTCTTAAAGCCGACGTGTCGGTGATGGGCATAGTTAAAGAGGATATAGAGCCGTTGATAAAAATTGAAGAGTCGGTTGAAAAAAAATCAGCCGGGGCTTTGGAAATAAAATCGGTTATGGGCAAAGACGTGGTTCAGGATGTGATTAATATGTTTTAAC
>CAYIRS010000064.1:0-4291 GCA_964365895.1 uncultured Gammaproteobacteria bacterium | reverse complement strand
TTTGGCAATAATTTAACCAGCCAGAAATTCCAAAAAAAAATCGACCCGGTCATCGGCCGCGAGGATGAAATCAGCCGGATTATTCAAATCCTGTCGCGCCGCACAAAAAATAATCCGATCCTTTTGGGCGAACCGGGCGTGGGCAAAACCGCCATTATTGAGGGTTTGGCGAAAAAAATAATTAATGGCGAAGTGCCGGAGGCGTTGCAAAATAAAAAAATATATGCCCTTGATTTGACCGCGACCGTGGCCGGTACCATGTATCGGGGCGAATTTGAAAATCGCGTCAAGCAAATCATTGATGAGGCCAAAAGCCGGCCCGAGGTTATTTTATTTATTGACGAAATCCATAATATCGTCGGCGCCGGTTCGGCCTCGGGCTCAATGGACGCGGCCAATATTTTAAAACCGGCCTTGGCGGGCGGCGATATCCGTTGTATTGGCGCCACCACTTACCATGATTACCGGCGCACCATTGAAAACGACCCGGCGTTGGAACGAAGATTCCAGGTGGTAAAAATCGCGGAGCCCACGGCCGAAGACGCGAAGAATATTTTAAACGGCATTAAAAAATATTTTGAAAATTTCCATCGCGTCAAAATAAACGACCAAGCCATTAAAGCGGCGATAAATTTGAGCCAAAGGTATCTGCCGGAAAAATTTTTGCCGGACAAAGCCATTGACCTGATTGATGAAGCGGCCGCCGCCATTAAAGTGAACCGGAAACCGTCGGCCGCCGAACAGGAAATTAAAAAAATTGCCAAGCAGATCCAGGACCTGGCCAAAAAGAAAGAGGAGGCGATCGGCGCCGACAATTTTGAATTGGCTCTTAAATTAAAAGAGGATTTACGGCAACTGGAAGAAAAAATTATGCCTGTTCAGGAAAAACAAAAGAGAGCTAAGCAATTAGCGATCGGGGAGATAACCGACCAGGACATCGCGAAAGTGATTGCCAAAATAACGGGCATACCCGCCGAGGAACTAATGACTTCGGAAAAGAAAAAAATCATGGCCTTGGATAAAAAATTAGAGCAGAAAATAATCGGCCAAGACCGGGCGGTGAAAATTATCGCCGATTTTGTCAAACGCTCAAAAGCGGGCTTGACGGCGAGCCATAGGCCACTCGCCTCTTTCATTTTTGTCGGGCCAAGCGGGGTGGGCAAAACCTACCTGGCCAAAATATTGGCGGAAACATTATTCAAGGATGACAAATCGCTCATTAGAATAGATATGTCCGAGTATTCGGAAAAATTCAATATTTCCAAATTAATCGGCGCGCCCGCCGGCTATGTCGGCTATAAGGAAAGCGGACAGTTAACCGAAAAAATAAAGCACAAGCCGTATGCCATCGTCCTTTTTGACGAGATAGAAAAAGCCAACCGTGATATATTTGATTTATTGCTCCAAGTCCTGGATGAGGGCTTCCTGACCGACGCGGCCGGCGCCAGAATTAATTTCCAAAATACCATTATTATTATGACCGCCAATATCGGCTCCCAGCACTTTCAGCCGGATAAAAAATTCGGCTTCGGCTCGGCGGCGTCGCGCGATGATAAAAATTATCAGGCGTTGGAAGAAAAAATTATCAATGAGACAAAAAATTATTTCAAAGTGGAATTCTTAAACCGCGTGGATAAAATCATTTACTTTAATCCCCTTTCAATCAGCGACTTAGGAAAAATTGTCAAATTAGAACTGGAAAAGCTGAACGAAAAATTAGCCGATAAAAATATTAAATTAAATTTTACGCCCCGACTGATAAAATTTATCGCGGAAAAATCAGACGGCCCCGCCGAAGGCGCCCGGTCAATCCGGCGGACGATTCAGGAATTATTGGAAACGCCGCTGGCCCAAAAATTATTAGCCGACGAAATAATGGCCGGCGACAATATGCGCATCACGGTAAAAAATGGTATAATAAATATTAAGAAATCTTAAATTGAATACAAAAAACTTAATACCAGCCCAAAAAACTCCCAAACGATGGGCGGAAAAATAATAGCGAATTATTTAATTAAGATGCAAAACAATAACAGCCAAGAATTGGCGCTAAACAGGCAGAGGTACGGGGCGAACCGGCAAAAGCCGATGACCGAAAACCAGGCAGCCGGCTCTGGGGGCGGACGATTGCCAGAAAGCGGCCAAAGCAAAATGGCCTCGGCTCAATTAGGACAAGAACAAAACGCCGCCAGAAATGCCGCGCAAAGAGAGGTAAAAAATAAGCAACCAGAAGGCGGTGTTTCCGCGCCACAGGCCGTAAATCAAGTCAAGGAATCCGTCTCATTTTTAAAATCATTTGCCGCTTTTATTGAGCCAACGACAGCAATGGTATTGACTTTCTGGCTGTTTATAAAATTATTAGGGGTTAAAAGATTTATAAAAGGAGGGAGTGAAGAGCCATTTTCAAAACTTAGATTGGCGGAAATTATTGTGCTCGCCTTGGCGGATATAATGTGGCTGGCCATTGTGACTTTAATAATCGTGCTGATTTACAAAATATTAAACGGTGATTTTGGTTTCTGGGCCTGGATCAAGATTGGGACAAAAATGGGGTGGGCCTGGATCACTGGTGGCAGTCAGACCGAGGTATTAATAGAGGAGGGTGCTAAAAGCATAGTCCCTGAATAATAAACTTTAAAATTATAAATATAAAAAATGAATCTCAATTGGAAAAAAATCGGCTTGATATTATTATTCTTAGGCACCGTCGCTTTATTCGCTTTTTTTATTTATTTTTTCTTTTTCAAACCGCTTTTTCAGCCCAGTCAGCCAATCGCCAATATAAACCAGCAAATTTTAAACGGCCAATTGACCGGCCTGGAAAATGCCAACGGCCGGATGATTTTAACCAATGAAGGCGGTCAGTTGCCGGGCGGCGCCAATATAAGCGTTGGTGTGCCGGCCCAGCCATCAGCCACCGCCCAAGGCAATCTCACCAAAACCACCGCCCTAACCGACACCCAGACCTATTTTATCACCTCAAGCGCGCCGGGCTATTTGATTTATTATGACCGCAATACCGGAAAATTCTATCGCCTTGACAGTGACGGCGCCATCGCTTCTTACAGCGACAAAGTATTTT
This sequence comes from uncultured Gammaproteobacteria bacterium, assembly GCA_964365895.1. GTDB lineage: Bacteria > Patescibacteriota > Patescibacteriia > 2-01-FULL-39-33 > 2-01-FULL-39-33 > JBAZQS01. The sequence goes on along the minus strand of CAYIRS010000064.1, from coordinate 1,209 downwards.
TTGATGTCAGGAAAGTGACCTGGTCCAACAATAGAGACAAAGCCGTTTTAGAATATCCCGATGGCAATAAAATAATTTATGATTTCAAAAATAACAAACAAATCACCCTGCCTAAGCACTGGCAAGAATTTTCTTGGTCGCCCACCGACCAGAACTTGGCTTTTAAAAGCGTGGGCTTAAACCCGGAAAACCGGTTTTTAGCCGTGGCGCGCAGCGACGGCTCGCAGGCAAAAACCATTGAAGATATCGGCGACGCCGGCAATAAATTCACGGTTAATTGGTCGCCCAATCAACAGATGATTGCCACTTTTGTGGAGGGCAAAAATCTGGACAGTTCGGAGGTCTATTTCATCGGCTTGAATAAGGAAAATTTTAAATTAATGACGGTTGAGGGACGCGATTTTCGCGGCCAATGGTCGCCGGAAGGAGACAAAATGCTTTACAGCGTCTACAATACGCAAAATGATTACAAGCCGCAATTGTGGATTGCGGACGCCCAAGCCAATACCATCGGCGATAACCGCGAGCGGCTAGGTCTGGAAACCTGGGCCGACAAATGCGCTTTTGCCGATAATAATAAATTATTTTGCGCCGTGCCCAACGAACTGCCGTTTGGCGCCGGTCTGGACTCAACCGTGGCTAATAATATTGCCGACCGGATATATGAAATCAATCTGCAAACCGGCAGCAAAAAATTAATTGCCATTCCCGAGGGCGAACACACGGTGGGCAGTATTATCCTGACTAATGATTCCCGCTATTTATTTTTTACCGACAAAAACGACAATAAAACCTACAAAATAAACTTAAAATAATGTTTAGAAAAAACCGGGCGCCTAATTATCTGAAACCCATCTGCCTTGCCTTGGCCGCGATTTTTTTGCTATTTTTATTTTTAAATATTTTTTTAGCCACCCGAACTACTCTCCCCTTACCTCTCGCGAGAGGCGGGGTGGGGATTTCTCCCCCTGCCCGAGGGGGAGATAAAGAGGGGGTGGGAGGCAATTTTGTCTCTAAAAATCTTATTACCCTAATCCAAAATGACTTGGCCAAGGAGCCGCAGATTAAAGACGGTTCTCCGGTCTTGGGCAAAAGCAACGCGCCGGTTACGATTTTTGAATATTCCAGCTTCAGTAGCGATTTTAGCGCCCAAATCCAAAAAACCCTTAAACAAATATTGGCAAAATATCCCGACCAAGTAAAATTGGT
>CAYIRS010000063.1:0-4313 GCA_964365895.1 uncultured Gammaproteobacteria bacterium | reverse complement strand
TGTCTCGCTCAAAAAGTCCTAAATTTATAGCTAAAATAGTTTTGTAACCATCTCAACTTCATTAATTTCCTGCCTGATATTTGACATTAATGTTGAATAGAAATTTAAATTATTTAAAGTGGCCAATCTCATGGCCAATGGGTCGCCAACTTTAAAGAGGTGGTGTAAATACGCTTTAGAATAATTTTTTAGATTCGTGCCGTTTATGGGCGTAAAATCAGATTTATATTTTGAATTGGAAATATTCGCGGTCTCATAAAATTTTGAATCCCCGATTGGAGTCGGGGACAAGCTTGGGATTTTGAATTTTGAAAATTGTTTAGAGTTTAGAATCCCCGATTGGAGTCGGGGACAAGCTTGGGATTTAGAATTTTGCCATAAATACAATTTTCCATGCCTCGCTTCTCTGGTCGGAATCACGCAATCAAACATATCCCAGCCCATTTGAACGCATCTTAAAATATCTTCGGGCCGGCCGATGCCCAGGGCAAATCGCAAGGCATTTTTGGGAATCAAATCAGCGGTAAATTTTAAAACCTCGCCTAAAAATCCGCCTTCTTTATCTACCGGCCTGGCGCCAAAACCATAGCCGTCAAATCCGATTTTAATCAACGCTTCAGCGCATCTTTTTCTCAAGTCAAGTTCGGCTCCGCCCTGAATCACGCTAAATAATAACGGTTTTGATAAACCGGTTAATTTTCTTTTTTTGATTTGCCGGTCAAATTCCTGGCGGCAGCGCTTGGCCCAGACAATTGTTCTGGCGACTGATTTTTCTAAGTCCTTTATAGTAAAATCATTGGGCGGGCAATCATCAAGGCAAACCATCAGATCCGCGCCCAAATCAAATTGAATTTGAATTGATTTTTCCGGCGTTAAAATATGTTTTGAACCGTCCAATGGGGATTTAAAAACAACCTTATCATCGTAAATCTTACCCATCTTTTTGCTTTGGTGGATGAGGGAATAAACCTGAAAACCGCCGCTGTCGGAAAGCAATAAGCCGGGCCAATTCATAAATTTATGAACGCCGCCGGCTTTTTTGATAATTTTAATTGTGGGCTGTAAATACAAATGTAAAGCATTAATGACCATCGCTTCTGTGCCCACCGCCGCCAACTCTTTATTATCAATTGACTTGACAAAGCCCCGGGTCGCGTCCGGCATAAAAAACGGCGTCTGTATTTCGCCGTGAATGGTTTTTATTCTGCCCAGCCGGGCTGATGATTTTTTCGCTGTTTTTAATAATTTAAACATAAGTAAAAATTCCAAATTCCAAGAAACAAATCACAAACAAGTTAATTATTAATCACCTATTTTTTTACAAGCCACAAGCTAAATTCCTACAAGCTATTTCACTATCCCGCTTACCGGCCCCAAAATCGGGTCATTAAACGAAGTAGTAATGGCTTTTAATGACTTGCTGATATCGGCTCCGGTTTCCGCGTCTTTACCCGTCAATTGAATTTCAGAAATTAAAATTAAGACCTTGCCAAAATCATCATCGCCCGGCTTAAGGCCGACATTAAATGTCGCGGCCACCTTATTGGCTGATTTAGCCAGCCGAGAAATCGTCCAGGTTATCTTTTTTGCTTGCTGATTAAAATTCAAATCTCCGGCCGTATGCGTTTCTTGACCGGCCCACTCCGCGCCTTTCGGCAAAGTTGCCACCACCAGTAAATCCTTAACATCATGCAAATTATTGGCTAATTCCAATTTGATATTATAACTTGATTTTTCCCCAACGGTCGGCTGAATCGGACCCGCGCCCAAGGCCATATTGTCTTCGTCATAATAACGCGCGTAAGCATTTAAGCCCAAATCGGAATTTATGGCATTAACCACGGTTTTGCTTTTTACGATTGATTCGCCGCTGGCCTCGCCGCTTTGGCTGGCCCGGCCTTCAATATAACTCTCCACGTTGAATTTATTTACATTTTTATCATTAATGACCGATGAATCCTTGACTCTAATGCTCCAGTTAATCTGGCCCTCTTCGCCCGGCGCCAATTTCAACAATTTAGGCGCTTCTTTGCCCGTCCAAACAATGGAATTCTGCGAGATTGAACCGCGACGGTCGTCTTTTAAAGTATTCCAATCCAAAATCTGCGAATTCATATGAGCGGAAATTTTTATATCTTTTAGTTCTTCCTGTCCGGTATTTTTAAAACTTAAAGAATAAACAAGCAAGTCATCAAAATTAATCGGCTGGTCTTCGGCCGAACCGTTAATAATCAACTGCAAAGATAGTTGGTCTTTAATAATCGTGGTCACAAAAGACGTTTCGCTTTGCGGATAATAATCATTATCTTTTTTTAACTGAACGCGAACTTTGAAATCACGGTTGCCGCCGGCGCTGGCCGCGGAATAATCTCCCTTTATTTTCAATTGCTCTTCCGCATTTTGCTTTAAGGCCTTTATCGCCCACACATTATTATTGCCATTATCTTTTTGGGGCTCGGGGTCGGCAGAATTAAAAACAAACCCGTCCGGATACTCCACCACCAACTGTAAGTCGGATAAATCGTCTTGGCCGGTATTTTTATATTTTATAATATATTCCACCTTTTGGTTGGCTAAAGTTTTTTCCGGCCCGGAAACAGCCAAGGCGATATTTGAAGCCGAGACCACGACATCAACGATGGCCTCCTGCTTGAAAGTCGCGTTTAAATTAGAGGGCTTAAAATTTAACGTGCCCTTGATGGTTTGGGTGGAATTGAGGGGCGCTAAAATTTTTCCGGTTAATTGGATTTTCTGGGTTTCCCCCGTTTTGATAACCGCAAAATCCCAGGTATTTTTATTATCGCCCATGGCGACCGGCTCGGCCGAGACATATTCAAAATTATCGGGATAAAAAAGTTCTAATTCGGCATTATATAAATTGACTTTTTCCTTATTGGTAATGGTGATGGTATAAACCATTTCCTGGCCGGAGACGATGGCAATCGGCGTTTCAATTTTTAAGGCCACTTTCTCATTGGTAAAGGTATCCTGATTATTTAAATTATTGAAAAAATAAAAACCGGCAATCGCCGCCACGAGCAAAACAGTTAAGACCGCGATTAAAACGTACAAAACGGTTTTCCAGAGCGGCCGCTGAACCCTTTCTAATTTGGTTAGGTCGGGAATTTTGCCGTCGCCATCAGTATAGACCTCGGTTAAATTCCTTTGAATATCCCGGCGCTGGTTTGATTTGCCATTTTTCTTGACGGCCTTACGATTTTTGCTGGCGATCAAATCGGCGAGGTCGTCTTGCATGGTACTGACTTCTTCTTTAAAAAATCTAATCCGGCGCATGCCGGAACTTTTTTTGCCTTGGCTACTATTGCCTTTATCGGCTGGATAATTAGAAGAAAAATTTAATTTTCTTAAATTATCTTTAATTGCTTTTGGGTTTAAGGGTAAATCCATATTTTGATTTTCTTGATTTGAATTTAACGGATTTAAGCCATTGGGCATATAAAAATTAATAAGCCGTTAATTTTCAATTTTGAATGTTGAATTTTGAAATAATTTTGAATGATTTAATTTTCAAATAGTTGCGTTTCTCACTTATTTGGAATTCAAAATTCAAAATTTAATCATTATTTCAAAATTGAAAATTCCAAAATTCAAAATTATTAATTAATATCTAAAATCAGAAAGGTAATATTGGTCCTCTGTTAGCTTGCCCCGAAAAATAATTTTATTTAAATCACTGGCCGAGGCCTGGGGATAAGTTGATGACGGCTCAAAGCCATCGGGGTATGCCACCTCGCTCACAATTTCGTCTTCATCGCTGCCCGGCTGTTTCTGAATTAAAAGCCCATAGGAAGCGTGCGGTTCGCTGGGCAAAAAAGCGGCTTTTATTTTATTGATCAGGCCGTTATTATTTTCCTTCGGCGTCAGATTTATTTTAAACGGCAATTTATAAACCAAAAGTGCGTCTTTTGACTCGCCGGGATTAATGCTTAACCAATTGGCAAAGACGGTCTTCCCGTTTTCATTGTATATTTTGGTCTTTGATTCGGGATCTGTCTTGGCCTTATTTTCGACGGCCAGCCGTTCATCAAATTTTAAATAATATTCCGGCGCCCTGAATTCGCCGGCGAGCGGCTGAACAAAGCCAGCCGCTTCTATGAGCTGGCTGCCCTCGGGCACATAAAAGCGCAAATAACTGCGATTGGCGATGGTGGTAAAATTTTCATCAATGGGGCCGAAATGGGAGCGGGAAATTAATAAACGATCAATGACCGAGCCGTCGGCTAAAATTTCCGCCCGGTGATAAATTTTTTGCTTGACGGCCTGGTCGGTTTTGCCGCCGCCGATGTTCGTGG
>CAYIRS010000062.1:0-4397 GCA_964365895.1 uncultured Gammaproteobacteria bacterium | reverse complement strand
AATTTTGCTGAATAAAAACTCAATAACATAAAAATATGAATAAAACGATTATTGGTCTGGTCGGCGAAATTGCGTCGGGCAAAGACACGGTTGCCCAATATCTTAAAAAAAAATATAATTCAGAAACGGTTGGTTTTTCCAAACCCCTTAGGGATTTTTTGGATAGATTATATTTGCCCCAAACCAGAGAAAATATGGTTTGGCTGGGCCATGATTTGCGCCAAAGATTCGGCGAGCATGTTTTGGCTTATGCCATAACCAAGGAGGCGGAAGCCATTGATAAGCCCTTTATTTGCCTGCCCAATGTCAGAACTTTTGGCGATATTGAATTTTTTAAAAAAATGCCGAATTTTATCTTGGTCCAAATCTTTGCCGACCAAAAAACCAGATATGAACGGCTAATCAAGCGCTCCCAAAACAGCGATGACCAGACCAAAACCTGGGAACAATTTTTAGCCGACGCGCAATTGCCCACCGAAATAAGCATCCGGGAGGTGGCCAAGGAAGCCAAATATACTATAGATAATAATGGAAATTTTAAGGAATTATATAGGCAGGTGAACGAGTTAATTGAGAAAATTAATTGATTTGACAACTATTTTTAATTTTGTTAAGTTGTGCATAAGTTTGAACATTAACAATACCAAAATAAAGGAGTGAAACGAACATGCCGCTGAAAGGAAAATTCGTGGTCATTGAGGGCGGAGACGGGTCGGGAAAAGCGACCCAAACCCGCCTTTTATGGGGGCGCCTGTTAGCCGAGGGCTATCGAGCCAAAAGCATTTATTTTCCTCAATATGAGAAAAATTTTTATGGCCGGATTATCCGCGCTTATTTGGACGGGCAATTCGGAACGCCAACGGAAATTGACCCAAAATTGGCCGGCATTTTATACTGCCTGGACCGATTTGAATCCAGCGAAAAAATCAAGCAATGGATTCGGGAGGAGAATATTGTCATTTCCGATCGCTTTCATACGGCCAATATAATCCATCAGGGAGCGAAAATACCGCTTAAAGCGGATGGCCGATTGGATGCCGTAAAAATTCTTGATTTGGTCAAATTTTTTAAAGCGTTTGAATTTGTGGTTTTGAGAAATCCGGCGCCAAATATGGTTATTTATCTCCATGTCTACCCGGAAGTGGCGCAAAAACTCATGGAAACGCAAGGACGGGTCAAAGACGGCCACGAGGCGGATGTTGAATACGCCAAAATGGTTGAACGGGTCGCTTTATGGGCCGGCGAAAATCTTGGCTGGCAAGCGGTGGAATGCTGTCCCAATCGTGATTCAATCTTAACGATCGAACAGATTCAGGAAAAAATCTGGGAGAAAGCCCAAACAATAATTTCAAAGGAGAATGACTAATGGCTGGCCGAAAAATAAAAGCGGAAATCTTAACTTTCACTAAAGGCGATCTTGACCCGAAAGTGGTGGAGAATATTGAATTAGCCGGACGGACCTGCTATAAATCCATGGACAAAATTTCACTTGGTTCGGCGGAAAAATTTGTCAAGGGCATTATGGCGCGCGGACACGAAAGCGTGATTGAGCATTCTTGGTTTGTTTTTGTCCTGCCCAAAAAGTCCTATAACCGTTCTTATTTGCCGGAATATTTACTCACAGTGATGATGGCCAATAATCTGCTCTCGCTTACCGAGGAAAAAGATAAATATATCCTAAGCGGCAATGCCAGAATGTTCAGGGATTTGTTCAGGAATCTGCCGTGTTGGGATAGTGAAGACAAATCAATGCATGAACAATTATTAAAGGCGGCGCCTGTCCTGTTTTCCGACATTATTCCGCCCAATGATGGTTTTGTAGAATCCCATATCACCATCTGCCCGAAAAACGTGAATTATACTAGAGCAGAGAAATTAAAGCACTGGTTTGCCTGCGCGCGAATAACCGGCGGGTCAAGGGCCTTCACCCACCAATTAGTCAGGCATCGCCGGATGGCCATTTCTCAAGAATCCCAAAGATATTGCGATGAAGCCGGAATTTATGAAAATGATTACTATGTCATCCCGCCATCTATTGAGGAGGCGGGGTTCGGTGATTATTATATTGAAAAAATCAAATTGATTGATTCTTGGTATCGCGAATTGCAAAAAATCATTAAGGAGGCGGGTACGGGTAAAGCCAATGAAGACGCCAGATTCCTTTTGCCCAACGCCTGTTGCTCGGAAATAGTCATTTCCTGCAACCTGCAAGAATGGCGGCAAATTTTCAAGATGCGCACCGATTCCCATGCCCAATGGGAAATCAGAAACGGCATGCTCCAAATTCTGCGCCAATTCCAAAAATTATTTCCCGGCTGTTTTGATGATTTCAAGATTGTCAATAAAACATCGGCTGTTGTCCTGACTTAAATTACTAACTTAAAATTAAACCTCCCTTCAATGAAGCGGGGGTTTTAAATTTGCCTTTTCCCCAAAAATCGGTTAAAATCTAATAGAATATTAATTCTCTTCAACTTTCAACTTTCAACTTACTAACTACCGCCTATGCCCAAATACATTCCCGTTATCGGCATGGAAATCCACGCCGAACTCAAAACTAAAACCAAAATGTTTTGCGCCTGCCCCAATGGCTATGAGCTGATGGAAAAGCCGAATCAAAACATCTGCCCGATTTGCGCCGGCCAGCCGGGCACCTTGCCCGCGATTAACCGGCAGGCGGTTGAATGGACGATTTTAACCGGCTTGGCTTTGAATATGAAAATCGCCAAACAATCAAAATTTGACCGAAAAAATTATTTCTATCCGGATTTGCCCAAGGGCTATCAAATCTCGCAATACGACCAGCCCTTAACCCATAATGGCCGCTTAAACATAAACGGCAAAGACGTCGGCATCATCAGAATTCATTTGGAAGAAGACACGGGGAAATTAATCCACGCTCCCGACGGCGCCTTAGTTGATCTTAGCCGAGCCGGCACGCCGCTTATGGAATTGGTCAGTGAGCCCTCCATTGAATCGGCGCGGGAAGCCAAGGAATTCTGCCAGACCTATCAGCAAATACTTCGCTATTTGGAAATTTCCGAGGCCGATATGGAAAAGGGCCAGATGCGTTGCGAGGCCAATGTCTCCATGCAGAGAGCCGGCAAATTCGTGATTGACGGCGGTGAAGTAAAACCCTTGTTGGACTATCAATTAAATCCTAAAGTTGAATTAAAAAATATCAATTCTTTCCGCGCCTTGGAGCGAGCCATTGAATATGAAATTAAAAGGCAAACCGAAGCGCTGGAAAGCAAAGAGAAATTAGTCCAGGAAACCCGTGGCTGGGACGAAGGCAAGCAAAAAACTTTCACGCAAAGAGTCAAGGAGACGGCGGCCGATTATCGCTACTTTCCCGAACCGGATTTGCCGCCGCTTGACCTAGCCGATGATTTAATTGATGGGCTTAAAGCCACTTTGCCGGAACTGCCGCCACAAAAATTAAAAAGATTTGTGAGCCAATATAGATTTGACCTTGAAGACGCCAAAATTATGGTTCACGATAAAAAATTAGCCGCCTATGCCGAGCAAGTCATTTCCGAGTTAATCGGCTGGCTCCATTCATTGCCGGAAACCGAGGGCACCGAAGAAGAAATTTGGCAAAAAGAGGGTAAAAAATTGGCGAAAATGGTCGGCAATTGGCTGATTAACCGCTTATTCAAACATTTAAACGAACAAAAAATACCCATTGACCAATGTAAAATCACGCCGGAAAATTTTGCCGAATTAATGACCATCATTTATAAAAATAAAGTGAACAATTTAATTGCTCAACGGATATTGGAGGAAATGTTTGCGACCGGCAACGACCCTTCAGACATTATGGCAGAAAAAAATCTTGGCCAAATGGAAGACGAGGCCGAATTAGAAAAAATTATCGCTCAAATCATTAAAGCCAACCCCAAGGCAGTGGCTGATTACCGGGCGGGCAAGGAAAATTCATTCAAATTTTTAATCGGCCAAGCCATGAGAGAAACAAAAGGCAAGGCCAATCCGCAAATCATCAATGATGTTTTAAAAAATAAACTAAAATGAAATTTTTTAAGCCAACCATAACCCGCCGATTCGCGCCGCCCACCATCAGATTAGCCGATCTTTATTCTTATTCTACCGATGTAAATGAACCATCGGAATCAATAAAAAAATCAGCCCGTAAAATATTGGAGGGGGTTGGTTATAATAAAGAGGAAATTGGCAGAATAATATACAGCAATAAAGACCTGCCCGTTATGGAGATGAAAAAAATCGTTAATCATCTCCATAAAGGAGGAATTTCTGGTTTCAAAACGTCAGCCAATACTCTGGTTGACCGATATCTGCATCAGGAAGCCGTGAAAAAATTCAATCTTAACCGGCACATATTGGATTTGGCGGCCGAAGCGAGGCGGGAACCCTTAAAT
>CAYIRS010000061.1:0-4472 GCA_964365895.1 uncultured Gammaproteobacteria bacterium | reverse complement strand
TCCCGGTGATGACCGTCAAGGCGCCGATGGTGGAAAAGATTGTGAGCAAGAAAGTGGTGCCGCCGACTCGTCTCCCTATTGGCAATCGCGATTTTATTGTCAAGAAAGAAACCCAGCCGGTTCAAGAATGGCCAGTGGCCAGCCCGCTTCGACTCAGCCCCGCTTCGACTTCGCCAAAGCGAGGCGAGCCCGCTTCGCCGCGAGGCGAGGAGGCGAGCCCCGCGCATGCTGGGGCCAGGCCGCATATTCCAACTGCTCCGTCACCCATAACCTTGCCCACTGAAGCTAAACAAGATATTTTTGAACCGCCGGCGCCACGAAAGCCACCGACACCACCGGCAAATCTACCCACGGTTTAACCCCTGATAATAATTTTGAATTTTACAATTTTGAATTTTGAAATAATGATTAAATTTTGAATTTTGAATTCCAAATGGGCGAGAAGCGTAATTATTTGAAAATTAAATCATTCAAAATTATTTCAAAATTGAAAATTCAAAATTGAAAATTATCATCATACTATTTTTTATGACCGACAATTATGACCGACAATAAAGATATAACAATTTTTGGCGAGACCAATTTTCGCAGCGAAAGGAAAACCTTTGGCATAAAAAGAGACGACCGCCGCCGCCATATGTATATTATTGGCAAAACCGGCATGGGCAAGACCTGTCTGCTGGAAAATATGATTATTTCCGATATTATCAGGGGCGACGGCTGCTGCTATATTGACCCGCATGGCGATACGGCGGAAAAGTTGTTAAATTTTATTCCGCCAAACCGGATAAACGATGTCATCTATTTTAATCCCGCCGACACCGAACATCCCGTGGCTTTTAATATTTTAGAGGCCGTTGATGAAAACAGCAAACACTTCATTGCTTCTGGCCTGGTAGGCGTGTTTAAAAAACAATTTGCCGATAGCTGGGGCCCGAGATTGGAATATATTTTAAGAAATGCCATTCTCGCCTTATTGGATTATCCCAGCAGCACTTTACTGGGCATAATGCGCATCTTGGTGGATAAGGATTACCGCAGAAAAGTCGTGGAAAAAATCAAAGACCCGGTCGTTAAGTCATTTTGGACCAATGAATATACCCAGTGGAATGACCGCGTTTTGCAGGAGGTTATTTCGCCGATTCAAAATAAAGTCGGGCAATTTTTGTCCAACGTTTTAATCAGAAACATTGTCGGCCAGGTGAAATCAACCTTTGATTTAAGAGAAATAATTGATAACCGAAAAATTTTGATTTTAAACTTATCAAAGGGCCGGATTGGCGAGGATACCATGCAGTTATTGGGCTCAATGATTGTGACAAAATTATATTTGTCGGCCATGAGTCGGGTTGACATACCGGAGCCGGAGCGCCAAGATTTTTATCTTTATGTGGATGAATTCCAGAATTTTGCCAATGAAAGCTTTGCTAATATTTTATCAGAGGCCAGAAAATATCGTCTTAATTTAACTATTGCCCATCAATACATAAAACAGCTGCCCGAGGAGGTTTCCGACGCCGTATTCGGCAACGTGGGCACGTTAATCGGCTTTCGGGTCGGCGCTTCTGACGCGGAAGAATTAGTCAAAGAATTTACCCCGACCTTTATTGAGGAGGACTTAGTCAGCTTGCCCGCCTATCATATTTATTTAAAATTAATGATTGACGGCGTGGCTTCCGACCCATTTTCGGCGACGACCTTGCCGCCCCTATTTGATGAATTTATCACTGATAGCGCGGAGAAGGTGATACGGGTTTCGCGCGAGAGATATGCCAATCCAAAAGCGGAAGTAGAGGAGAAAATTAATCGTTGGAGCGGCGTTGATTTAAGCGATAAAGTGGTGCAAATGGTCGGCGGCAAAGACCGGACAGAAAGTTTTAGCCGTCAGCCGTCCAGTCAGAATCAAAGCCAAAATTTTAATCAGGATTTAAAAAAGAAAAACAGAAAAAATATTTCTAACCCGGAACAATATACGGTTCAATGCTCATCCTGCGGCGTGGCGACCACGGTTAATTTCAAGCCCGACGGAATTAGGCCGGTTTTCTGCCAGGATTGTTTGATTAAATTTCGGGAAGGCAGTCAAAAAGGGGAGTTAAAAAACGAGCCGGCCATTATTAGTGAAAAAAAAATTGAGATTAGCGAGCCGCCCATAAGCTTATCAACCGCTTTAGGGAAAAAACCCATGAGTTTTACGGCTAATCAAAAACCGGAAGACAACCAGAATACATAATGTAAAATTTAAAAATCAAAATGGAAAATGACAATGTAAAATTAAAAATTTTAAATTTTTCACCCCGTTAAATAAAATTTTTCAGATTTTAATTTTGCAAAACAAAATTATTTAATAGGGTAAACTGTCATTTTATTGTCATTGCGAGGAGGCGTACCCGCCGACGAAGCAATCTTAAAAACAGCTTTAATAAATAAGGAAGCGACGAAGGGAGGGTGTTCGTCGCTTTTTTGTTCAGGGGTGGGCAGTTTTTAGATGCTTTTTTCTGAGTCCGTCGGATAAATTGGTGGGTAGAAAAGATTTTTATTCTCCCGATATGTGAGTTCTATACATATCCACTATCTTTTCTGATTGTATTATAGATTAAATAATAGGATTTGGCAAATGGAATAATTTATATTGAATATCTCGCAAATTTGTAGTAAAATTTAATTAATATGGTCTATTTTGATTATCTGCTCAAAAGTTTTTATTTGATTTTACCGGCTTATTTTGCCAATATGGCGCCGGTAATTTTTGATAAACTCGGCTTATTAAAATCAATGGCCAAGCCGATTGATGGCGGCTTGAAACTGGGCCAAGATTTTTTGTTCGGCCAAAATAAAACTTGGCGGGGCATAATTTCCGCCGTGATTTTTGCCACATTAATAAGCGGTCTGCAGGCCGTTTTATACAGTTATAATTTTTTTAATAAAATTTCTCTTATTGATTATTCGGAAAATTTTTTGATTTTTGGCGGTTTGGCCGGCTTGGGCGCGATTTTGGGCGACTTAATTAAAAGTTTTTTGAAGCGGCGCTTGCATATCGCCTCGGGCAAATCCTGGCCGATTTTTGACCAGCTTGATTTTGTGATTGGATTTTTTATTGCCGTATCGCTCATCTACCGGCCGTCAATCGGAATTATTTTAGCTTCATTTTTCATTACCTTGGTTTTACATCCTCTTATTAATTTGATTTCTTATTTATTGGGGATTAAAAAAGTTTGGTGGTAATATTTTAAAAATGACCAAAATTGCTTTAGTAATTTTTAACAAATCCGCCGGTCTGACGACCAAGCAGGATATTGAGGGCTTAGTGAGAAATAAACTTGAAGAGCTTGGCTACCAAGTTGATTTGTTTTATTTAAATGATAATTTTGAAACCGCGATTTTGGAGCATAATTTTTTGGGGACGGAGTTGGTGGTGGCGGTGGGCGGCGATGGCACGGTTAAGGTGGCGGCGAAGACAATTTTAAATAATCAAATTTCCGCCCCGCTCGGCATTATCCCTTTTGGCTCGGCCAATGTTATGGCCGCGGATCTGGGAATTCCTTTAACCGTCAAGCAAGCGCTCAAATTATTGGACCAACCGGAAAAAACCGCTAAAATTGACATTGGCATAATAAACAAGAATCATTATTTTTTGGTGGGGCTTTCCATCGGCTATATTTCCCATGTTATTGCCAGCACTCCCGGCGATTTAAAAAATAAGTTTGGTTCTTTTGGCTATTTATGGCGATTTATTTTTAATAAAATTAAGATTAGAAAGATTAAATTTAAAATCAAAACGCAAAATAAAACATTTTGGGTCAAGGGCAATAGCTTGGTTATTTTTAACGCCATAAATTATTTCGGCTTGAAATTGAAAAAAAACATTGATTTGAAAGACGGCATTTTAAATCTTTATGTTTTTACCGATAAAACCCTGCTTTCTTTAATCAGCGCCCTTTTTTATTTGCTTTGGCGCCAACAGCCGAAAAAATACATTTTTACTTTGGATGATGATTATTTTAAGATTTATTTGAATCGCGGCTGGAATTCCTGCCAGATAGACGGCGATTACCTAAAAATTTCCAAAGAAATAGAGGTGGAGGTTTTGCCTATGGCGCTTGAAGTTATAATTCCCTAACTATGAAAGATAATGGTAAAAAAGTTGTGGTCGCTATGTCCGGCGGAGTGGACTCTTCGGTGGCCGCGGCCCTATTAAAAGAACAGGGTTATGACGTGATAGGAATTTTTATGCAGTTCTGGTTTCCTACCGGCAAAATATACGGTGAAAACCGGTGTTGCAGTTTAGAATCATTTAATGAAGCCAAACAAGTGGCGGATATTTTAGATATTCCGCTTCATAAATTAAATTTCGGCGTTCCTTTCAAAAAAATAATCGTGGATGAATTTCTCAAAGAATACGGCCGAGGCAAAACGCCGAATCCCTGCGTGGCCTGTAATAAGTTTATTAAATTTGACCTTTTGCTAAAAAAAGC
>CAYIRS010000060.1:0-4567 GCA_964365895.1 uncultured Gammaproteobacteria bacterium | reverse complement strand
AAAATCAAAGAGCAGATTATTGACTTGGTAATCGGCGCGGCCGATAGAGAAGTTGATAGAAATCAATTAGAAGTCGTCATCCCGCCGGAAGCGGAAATGGGCGATTTTGCCGTGTCCTGTTTTTATCTCGCCAAACTGCTTAGGCGGTCGCCTAATCAAATCGCCGATGATTTTAAGAAAAAAATCCAGCCGGCTGGCGCCATTAAATCCGTCCAGAACATCGGCCCTTATCTTAATTTTTTTATCAATCCGGCCATATTCGGCAAAAAGGTCTTACCGGAAATTCAAAAGAAAAAAGCGGCTTATGGCGCGTTGAAATTGGGCAAAGAAAAAATCATGATTGAATATTCCCAGCCCAATACTCACAAAGAATTCCACATCGGCCATCTGCGCAACGCGGTTTTAGGCAATAGTTTGGTGAATATAAATAAATTCGCGGGCTATAAAGTGGTGGCGGTAAATTATATCGGCGATATCGGCGCTCATGTGGCTAAATGCCTGTGGGCCTTGGAAAAATTCCATCAAGGCGAAAAACCCCCGGAAAACAAAGGCAAATATTTGGGCCAGGTCTATACCGAGGCGGCGCAAAAAACCGGAGCCAACCCCGATTTTAAAGAGCAGGCCGACGCGGTCCTGCAGAAATTGGAAACCGGCGATAAAAAATGGCTGGCGCTTTGGCAGAAAACCAGAAAATGGAGCTTGGCGGAGTTTGATAAGATTTATAAGATTTTGGGCGTAAAATTTGATGATGTTTTTTTTGAGAGCGAGGTGGAAAAGCCGGGCAAGAAAATCGTGAACGAATTATTAAAGAAAGGCCTGGCGGAAAAATCAGACGGCGCCGTGATTATTAATTTGGAAAAATATGATTTGAAAAATTTTTTGCTTCTCAAATCAGACGGTTTATCGCTTTACTCGACGAAAGACCTGGCGCTCGCAGAATTAAAATTTAAAAAATATAAGATTGATAAAAGCATTGTGGTTACCGATTCGCGCCAGAGCTTCTATTTCCAGCAATTATTTAAAACCTTGGCCGTCATGGGATTTAATAAAGAAATGGCGCACGTGCCGTATGAGTTTGTCACCTTAAAGGACGGCGCCATGTCTTCGCGCGCCGGCAATGTAATTTTGTTTGAGGATTTTTACGAACAGGTTTTGCTTAGAGCCAAAACAGAAACCAAGAAAAGGCGCCAGGATTGGTCGGACAAAAAAATTAAGGCCACGGCGGAAAAGATTGCTTTGGCGGCAATTAAATTCAATATGCTCAAAACCGGCAATAATAATATCATTGTTTTTGATATTGAAGAGGCCTTGAGCTTTGACGGCTTTAGCGGGCCGTATTTGCAATATACTTGCAGCCGTATCAGCAGTGTCATGAAGAAAGCCGGATTGGCCGGCCTCGCCGAAATAAATTACGCGAAATTAAACAGCGATATAGAAAAAGAGTTGATGCTTAAGCTGGCGGAATTTCCGCAAGTAGTTAAAGAGGCGGTAAAGACCTATCAGCCGAGCGAGGTGGCTAAATATCTTTTTGATTTGGCGCGGCTGTTTTCTAATTTTTATCAGAAGCTGCCGATTCTAAATTCCGAGGCCGCCACGCGAAAAGCGCGCTTGGCTTTGGTGGGCGCGGTCGAGCAGGTCTTGGTAAATGGTTTGGGATTATTGGGCATAGAGGCGATGAAGGAAATGTAATCATAAGTTAAAAGTTATAAAGTTGAAAGTTTAAAGTTAAAAAGTAAAAAATCAATAACTTTATAAACTTTATAACTTTTTACTTTTAACTAATTAGGATATGGCCTAAGTTTAAAAATTTGACAGTTTAAAAATTTGGCTTGTAAAATAAGGTTTATAGTTATAGAATGTAATTAAGGCATTGACTTTATAACTTGATAACTTTTTACTTTTAACTAAGTTAATATATGCCATTAAAACAGACAATATTAATGGTGGAGGACGAGCTGGATTTGGCCGAGGTGTTTAGCCTTAAACTTAGAGAAATTGGCTATGATGTTTTGATCGTGCCCGATGGAAAAACCGGTTTAGCCATGATTAAACAGAAAAAGCCGTCGTTGGTTTTGCTTGACTTGGTCATGCCCGAGATGGATGGTTATGAGGTTTTAAAAGCCATTAAGGGCGATAAGTCGCTTAGTGGCGTTAAGGTTTATGCTTGGAGCAATTTGACTCAGAAAGACGAAATTGAAAGAGCGGAAAAATTGGGTGTTGACGGTTATTTGATAAAATCCGATTACACCCCCACTACTTTGTCAGAAAAAATCAAGGAGGTTCTTAATAAATAAATATTTTGTCATGAAACCAAAAGTTGATGACAGTTGTATTGGCTGTGGCACTTGCGAGGCCCTTTGCCCGGCGGTTTTCAAGGTGGAGGATGTCGGGGGAAAAATGATGGCCGTGGTCCAGGAAGCGGATTATGAAACCGAAAAGGCAAAGATTGACGAGGCCATTGGCGCTTGCCCCACGCAGTCCATAAGCTGGGAAGAATAGTATGAGAAAGTTATGTTTTATAAAGACGGGTCGCAAGGCCCGTTTTTTTATAGCAAATTGACTGGGTGATAATTATTTGATATATTTAAATCAAATTTTTAACCACATGTCTGAAAAAAAATCCGTAAAATCCGCGAAAGATGAAATATCCAAAAATCCAATTGTTGAACGCGAATTGGCAATTTTGAAATTTTGGCAGGAAAATAAAATTTTTGAAAAAACTTTAGCGGCGACGAAAAACGGCAAGCCGTATCGCTTTTATGACGGCCCGCCTTTTGCCACGGGCGCGCCCCATTACGGCCATATGGTCGCCAGCTTAATGAAAGATGTGGTGCCGCGCTATCGGACCATGAAAGGAAATTATGTGGAAAGACGCTGGGGCTGGGATTGCCACGGACTGCCCATTGAAAATATTGTGGAAAAGAATTTGGGCATAAAAAACAAAAAAGAAATTGAAGAAATGGGCATTGATAAATTTAATGAGCTGTGCCGGGCATGCGTTTTGGATTATGTTGAAGAATGGAAAAAAACCATTGGCCGTTTTGGGCGCTGGGCCGATATGGAGAATTCCTATAAGACCATGGACTTGGATTATATGGAAAGCGTCTGGTGGGTATTTAAGCAGTTATGGGACAAGGGCTTGATTTACGAGGGCTACAAATCAATGCATGTTTGCCCACGCTGTGAAACTACCTTGTCGCAACAAGAGGTGAGCGAAGGGTATTTAACCATTAAAGATTTATCGGCAACGGCCGAGTTTGAATTAGTTGACGAGCCGGGCACATTCATCCTCGCTTGGACAACTACGCCTTGGACCTTGCCGGGTAATGTGGCTTTGGCCGTGGGTGAAGACATTGACTACGTCCAATTAAAAATTAAAAATTATGAATTAAGAATTGAAGAAAATTATATTTTGGCTAAGGCAAGATTGAATAAAGTCATGAAAGATAAAGAATTTGTGGTAGTTAAAGAGTTTAAAGGCAAAGAATTAGTCGGTAAAAAATATAAACCGCTATTTCCATACTATTTAGATAAAGATTTAAAAAACAAGGAAAATTTATATACAATTGTTTCCGCGGATTTTGTGACCACCGAAGACGGCACGGGCGTGGTGCATATCGCGCCGGCATATGGCGAAGAAGATATGCAACTTGGCAAGGAAAAGAATTTGCCTTTTATTCAAAACGTCACCATGAGCGGCCATTTCACGGATGAAGTCGCGGATTTTAAGGGCATGAATGTTAAACCGGCTGATGACCCGCAAAAAACCGATGTGGAGATTATAAAATATTTAGATAAAAATAATTTATTATTCGGCCAGGAAAAATATGAGCATAGTTATCCGCACTGCTGGCGCTGTGATACCCCGCTCATTAATTACGCGACCTCGTCTTGGTTTGTAAAAGTTACGGGAATTAAAGAACGCGCTTTGGCCTTGGCCAAAAAAATAAATTGGTCGCCTGCTCATATCAAAGAAGGCCGGTTCGGCAATTGGCTTGAAGGGGCAAGAGATTGGTCTATCAGCCGGCAGAGATTTTGGGCGTCAGGCATTCCGATTTGGAAATGTGAATGCGGTGAGTTAAAGGTTTTCGGTTCCATAAAAGAATTAGAGGAAACCAGCGGCGCTAAGATTACGGATTTGCATAAGCATTATATTGATAAAATAGAATTGTTTTGCCCGAAATGCGGGAAAAAAATGAAGCGCATCCCCGATGTTATTGACTGCTGGTTTGAATCCGGCTCTATGCCTTACGCGCAGGAGCATTATCCGTTTGAAAATGAAAAAAAATTTGAAAAAAAATTTCCGGCGCAATTTATTGCCGAAGGCATAGACCAGACGCGCGCTTGGTTTTATTATTTGCATATTATCGCCACGGCCATAAAAAACGAAATTGCCTATGAAAATGTGATTGTTAACGGCATTGTCTTGGCCGAAGATGGCAAAAAAATGGCCAAGCGGTTGCAGAATTATCCCGAGCCGGATTTGGTGATGGATAAATACGGCGCCGACGCCATAAGATATTATCTTTTGTCTTCGCCGGTAATGGCGGCCGAGAATTTGGATTTT
>CAYIRS010000059.1:1849-4570 GCA_964365895.1 uncultured Gammaproteobacteria bacterium | reverse complement strand
AGATAATAACTGTTGTAACGCGGATCTTTTTTTTCTTTAACCGCCGTTTTAAAAATTTTTTCTATTAATTCTTTGACTTCGGCCAAATTTTTTTTCGTCTGCGCGTTAAAAGTAAACTGCATCCCTCTCGGCTGACCCAAGGCCTTCATATTTTTTCTGTTTTCAAAAAGATAATTGCCATCGGCCGTAAAAAATCCTAAAATTTTCGCCCAATCTTCATTAAGGATAAAATCGCCAATTTGCTGATAACCGGTGTTTAATATCCCATCGGCTTTTTTTAAATTAAGCAGATAATCGCCCTTTTTAATGTCTTTGGCGAATTTATTAATGATGCCGTTTTCGGTCAAAACCGGGACAATATGCCTTGATGAAACCTCGAAACTCTTGCCATCTTCGGCCTTAATACGGATTAACCGCTTATCTTCAATTTTTAGAAAGCTCAAGGCCTTGGCCCATTCCATTTTACCGGTTTCGGGATTTAAGGAAAGCAGTTCAAGGTTTTTGCTTAAATCGCAGTCAGCCCAGCCCGCCAAATCAAATTCCGTTTTTCGATATTTATCCACCATTTGGCCGAAGCTTAAACGTTTTATATTGGCGCTATTGCGGATTAGGACATCTTCTTTCGGCGAAACGCACATACTGCGCGCGTCTTCTGGCTTCATATCGCTATTTACAAAATTAGCAAAATAAGGAATGCCGTATTTGGCCGTCATTTCCCAAATCGGGTCAAGGACTTTATTGTCCCAATTAAAATCCGTGGAGATATTATAAGTCGGGATGGGAAAAGTAAAAACCCGGCCCTTGGCATCCCCTTCCATCATCACTTCGGCAAAAGCCCGATTAATTATATCCATTTCCGGCTGGAATTCTTTATAGGTCTCTTTCTGGGGCAAGCCGCCGATAATGACGGCCTCATTGGCCATAATCGACGGGCAAATCAAGTCAAAAGTTAAATTTGTAAATGGCGTGTTACCGGTAATAAAAATTTTGCCGTTTCTTCTGGCGACAACGGTTTCATTGTCGGTATTGGGGCACCAAATTACGCCCTCATAATCGACAATTTTCACTTGATTGATGTAGGTGTCAACATGTTTAATGAGCCGGATTATGAACTGGTCTTTTTTTGATAATTTATTGTCCGGCTTCCTTGTCCAGACCGTAGCGCCATAGCCGGCATGAGCCACCACTTGCATTAAACCGTCTCTAATGGCTGGATGGACGGTTACAATTTTCACCTCGTCGTGACCGTCGCCTTTAATATAGGTTTCTAAAAATAAACGCGAAGTTTCGACATCGGCCGACAAAATTGCCGGCGGAATAAATTTGATGCCTCTAGTCTTATTACCGCCAAAAAAATTTAAAATTTTTCTAGTGCTTATCGCGTCAAATCTCAAGACCTGGCAATCCAAACCCAGGCCATTTTGGGTTCTTTCCGAATAATACAAGCCCAGCTCTTGGGCTAAAGCGATTATTTCTTCATAGTCCAATTTATTGGCTTGGCTGGATTGATAAATACTAATCCGGCCGGAACCGCGCTTGCCCTTATCCAATGTGCCTTCCGCCACCACCCAGGCCAAAAATTTAACCCAATTATCGCTTAAATCCGACTGGCCGCTAATATTGCCCAGGGAGCCAACGGGAACAATAAAAGGCGATTTCAATTTTAAAACTTTTTCAATCGGTTCTAAAACATAACCGCCGCCATTAAATTGCCGTCTGACGACGCGATGTTCTGGCGAAATTAATTGATCGCTGATGCGATTTTTCAGATTATACATTTTGCCCTTGTATTTTCGGGCGAATAGCCGCTTGACCGGCAGATATTCCAACGCCTCCGATTCAACATTAAAAGTAGCGATATTATCACCTTCTTTAATCCGCTTATAATCACTCCAACCATTGGCGGTTAAAATTTCCGTGTCCTCAGACAAACATTGAAAGCCGACTCGGGTCGGTACGTTCATGCCGAAAATAAATTCCTGCATGGCTTGCCTGACGGCTTTTTCACTTAAGCCATCATAGCGGACAAAAGGCGCTAAAAGGGTGTCAAAATTAGCAAAGGCCTCGGCGCCGGCCGCTTCGCCCTGCAGAGTATAAAAAAAATTAACCATCTGGTTCAAAGCCACGCGAAGATGCTTGGCCGGCTTGCTGTGAATCTTGCCCTCCACCCCGCCAAAACCAAGCCGAAGCAAGGCCTGCAAATCCCAGCCGCAGCAATAAACCGCCAAAATCTGCAAATCATGAAGATGAATGACTCCGCCCACATGGGCTTCTCTGATTTCCGGTGGATAAACCTTATTAAGCCAATAATGCGAGCTCACTGCCGACGCCACATGGTTATTCAAGCCCTGCAAAGAGTAGGCCATGTTGGCGTTTTCCTTAACCCGCCAGTCCAATTTTTTTAAATAGCCGCCGATAACATCATCGGAATCAATTAATTTTTTCAAATCACGCAAACGGCTATGCTGTTCCCGATAAATAATATAGGCCTTGGCCGCCTTGAATAAATCCTCTTTGATTAAAACCTCTTCCACTATATCTTGAATTTCCTCAATGGCCGGAATTGAACGATAATGAAATTTATTGTTCAAGAGGCGAACCACCTTATCCGATAATTCCAGGGATAGGGCTTCATCGTCGCGCCCCACGGCTTTGAGCGCCTTATATACGGCCTGGGTAATTTTATCTTGGCTAAAATCAACGATATCACCATCTCTTTTT
>CAYIRS010000059.1:0-1749 GCA_964365895.1 uncultured Gammaproteobacteria bacterium | reverse complement strand
TACGGCCTGGGTAATTTTATCTTGGCTAAAATCAACGATATCACCATCTCTTTTTTTGACTTGCTTGATGACATTTGGTTCCATATTGATTTTAGGCCTGACTAAAAATTTTAAGGGAAAAATAGGGTAATGAAAAACTCGCCGATCATTTGACGGTATTTATTTGCCGACACAATACAGCGCGATAACACAATAATATAGAGGCTGATAAAAAAATAACGGGCCGAGACGATTTTAAGACCAGAATTAGGCCCAAAAAATCCAACAAAAAAAGACCTAGGGGTTTAAACTTGAATTTTAAAATCCAAATTAATTA
This sequence comes from uncultured Gammaproteobacteria bacterium, assembly GCA_964365895.1. Lineage (GTDB taxonomy): Bacteria > Patescibacteriota > Patescibacteriia > 2-01-FULL-39-33 > 2-01-FULL-39-33 > JBAZQS01. Next base: position 1,433 of record CAYIRS010000059.1, on the reverse strand, counting down.
CTAGATCTGTTTCTCTACCTCTCCGCCAGCAATATTAATTATATCACTCCCGGGGCGGGTGTCAAAGCGCGGATTTTATGGGATTTTTTGAAAATTTATAGCTCTTGTGGATAAATCCAGCCCCGCCTCTCGTGAGAGGCGGGGCTGGATAAATAAATTTCTATTTCATTTTCTTTCTGATGAAAGCCGGAATTTCCAAGTCCTCTTCCTCGGCGGTGAGCCGGGGTTTGGCTGACTGGGGCATTATGGCTGGCCTAAATGGCTCTCGGTCGGAGACCTCTGAAGGATATTTATCAAAATTTGGGCCTTTGCCGTCAGTCATTTTGTCCTCTACTATTTTTTTGGAAAACAATCTATTCATTGAATATTTCGGCTCCTCAAATGAGGTCTTGGCGCCCGCTTCCTGGCCGCCAAAACCGGTGGCCACGACCGTAATCCTGACTTTATCTTTTAAACCCTCGTCAATAACCGCTCCAAAAATTATGCGGGCATTATTGTCGGCGCTTTCCGTAATCACATTAGCGGCTTCATTGACTTCGTCCATGGTCAAACCCAAACCGCCGGTAATGGTAAATAAAATACCCTTGGCGCCGTCAATGGAAACATCCAGCAGGGGCGAGGAAATGGCCTTTTTGGCCGCCGCCACGGCCCGATTGTCGCCGCCCATCTCGCCAATACCCATTAAGGCCGAGCCCGAATCCCTCATAATTGACTTGACATCGGCAAAATCCACATTAATCAAGCCGGGTATGGTAATTAGTTCGGAAATGCCCTGAACCCCCTGCCTCAAAACATCGTCCACCACCGTAAAAGCGTCTAAGAGAGAGGTTTTCTTGTCTATTATTTGTAAAATTTTATCATTGGGAATGGTAATAATCGTATCCACCCGGTCGCATAATTCCCGATGTCCGCGTTCGGCGATTTCCGCTCTTTGCGCGCCCTCAAAAGAAAACGGCTTGGTCACCACCGCGACCACCAATGCGCCGAGCTCTTTAGCCACCGCCGCGATGACCGGCGCCGCGCCCGTGCCCGTGCCGCCGCCCATGCCGCAGGTAATAAAAACCATATCGGCATTCTTAAGCAGGTCCCGAATGTCATTGATATTTTCTTGGGCGGATTGGAAACCAATTTCCGGATTCATGCCCGCGCCCAAGCCCTTGGTCGTGGCTTGGCCGATATGTAATTTTATTTTCGCGTCATTATGGTGAAGCGCCTGCACATCGGTATTAATGGCAATAAATTCCACCCCCTTAATCTTGGACGCGATCATCCGATTGATCGCCGAGCAGCCAGACCCGCCGATTCCCACGACTTTTATTTTGGCAAATGTTTCTATTTCCGGTTTTATTTCGGGCATAATTTTATTTAATTTTTAATTTTATAATTTTTAATTTTTAAATAAATAAATCAAATTTTTAATTTTTAAAACCGCT
>CAYIRS010000058.1:0-4580 GCA_964365895.1 uncultured Gammaproteobacteria bacterium | reverse complement strand
CCAAATTTAAAAGCGGCCCAGAACGGGCCCCTTTTTAATATAAAATTAATATATAGGCCGTAAACTGAGCCGCATCCCCAAGGATTCGTTTCTTCTCCATCCAATGGATAGACAAGAAAATCCCTAGTCCTCGAGGTTCTGGCTTTTATTGTTCACTTGAAAAAAGCGATTTTCTACTGGCTATTGGTAAATCCCCAATTTTTTTGTTTATGGAAATCTACCTTTATTTTATTTTTGTTTTTTTAATTGCCATGTGAACTCTGGCAGTTAAGCTGGTAGAAAATTGAAAATATTCCCCAAAACTGCTTTCGGAAATATTTTCAGCAAACTATTTAATGTCCTAATATAAATATACCACTAAAAATTATAAAAGTCAATAATTATGTCTAATTTACATAAATTACTAATATTAAGCAATTTTATTACTAACGCGCTTAAAAATAAAACTTAAGTCCACGCACATCTAGACTTAAGTCGCAAGTTTATCCACACAATCCACTACTTATCCACAGTTTTACCTAAACTTAAGTCCACCACAGCTTAGACTTAAGTTATTTTTTATTGTCTTACTCTAAAAACCACAATAAAAGTAAACCCCCACACCACGAATACTGTGGTGTGGGGGTAAAGTCCACGGTATTCTGGACGCAAGTTAATTTGAGGCCTGGGCGGGAATTGAACCCACGTATAAGAGTTTTGCAGACTCTCGCCTTACCGCTTGGCTACCAGGCCTGATATCAATAAAAATTCTTTAATCTTAATTAAATATACCAAAATAAACGGCTTAAAACAAGTGCGGCGGATAAACAAAAACACCTCAAAAGAGGTGAGCTCTATGAATAACAGGCGATCCGAGCCGTTGATTATTCCAAAACCTCTATTTTGGCCACTTTAACTCCAAAATTCACGGCGTCCGGCCTTTCTATCATCCAAACATCAACTCTATGGGAAAACCGCTTATTCATCCGGTCTCGCACCACAAAAACCTTATTGCCGAACAGCGCCGGAATCTTAACTTTGGCGCCAAAAGGCAAAAAGTTAGCCGCGATTGTGTCTTCCACGCCATGATCGCAGATATTAAAGTTGTTGGCCGTAATACAGGGTGAATCGTCGGTCTGTCCCGGCTCCGAATTATAGGCCGTAACCACGATATTTTTTGACCATTTTATGCCCACATCGCCGTTAGCCGGCAGCTTGCCGTTAAACTCCAGGGCGAGAATCTCTAAATTAATGTCATTTTCCAATTCCGAAATCAGGCCCTGGTCTTGGCTTACATCAGAAGCTTTTACTAATTCATTGGCCATGGCCGGCAGGGGAAAGAGTAAAAAATCAAAGAATAAAACCGCCACTAAAAAAATAATGATCTTTTTAGCCTGCCTGGCCGAGATTATTTTCTTATAATTTTTCTTTAAAGCCTGCATGAGAATTGATTTTAAGTTAATTTGTATATAAAAATCCCTATCCTTTCCTCTTGAGGATTATTAGATAGGGATTTTCTTGTCTTTACATTATAAGTTTATCATAAATATGGCCTAAAGTCAATCTTTTAAAAACGTTAAATTTTACCTAATATTAGACTTCTTTAGTTTAAATGAGTTTTACTCATAATATTGCAGGAGCAAAATCCTTGACTTCTTTATTAATTTATGCTATGATAATAAATCCTGTACTTTGAAAATTTAGACAGAAATTATCCCAAACAGAGGATTATATTACCCCCGCAAACATTGGGGGTTGGGCAAGTTTAATTTTCCCCCTTGATAAAGGGGGTTAGGGGGATTTTATTCACTACATATAGTCTTTTGTTTGGGATAATTTCTGGGAACATCTAGTAAAACAAACCATCAACACAAAAACAGTTAGAAATCATGAAAACACAAATCATCAGAACGGCCGGGGCGAGCCTTATCGCCATAACCTTGTTGGTCGGCAGCCTGTGCAACACGCTCGCGGCGGGCAGGAGCACGGGGAAAGTCACCCCGGTTTCGGCGTTGACTAACTCAACTCCTGCAACGGCGACCGCTCCTGGTGCCGGCGTGGTCACACAGGTGATCACCAATAGCGCCTCAAAGGCCATCGCCAAGGGCATGAACGGCGGGGTGACCTGCCTGTTCATTAACAAGGCGTCAGCCGACATTACTTTGTCGGCCACGGCCACCAACACGCTCAAGGGTACCTTTACCCTGGAATTAAAGGCAAAGAGTAACAGGACTTTTAATGTCCTGCCGGGTGAGTACGACTACACCTGGACCGTGGGTGAGGACTCAAAGTCCTACCCGGTTGACAGTAACGGCGACCTTGCCCCTGCCACCTTAACGGTGGACCGAAAGCCCGTTCATCTTTATGATGGAACCGGGGAGTATCACGCGGTTGTGATATTCAAAGGCAAGTAAACAAACAATTAAAAAAAACAAAAAATTAAGGATTTAAAATGAGCAATAAAGCTATCATAGCAATAATCGCTGGAGTGGTACTGGTCGGCGCACTCCTGATAACCCTCGCGGTTAAAAACTTCAATAAAAGTGTGGACATTGAATCATTGGCCACGGACTTGGGAAAAGCCACCAACAAGGTGCAATTCCTGTCCGGCCAGTTGGAGGCGCAGAGGATAAACTACACTTCCCTCCATGGACGGGCCCTGGCCATAGAGACCGAAAGAGACACTCTCGTGGCCGAAAAAGCCAAGCTCATCGCTGACCAGGCGAGACTCCTCCAAGGCGTGACAAACGCCTTCAGCGGCCAGGTGACGACCCTAGAGCAAGAGAAATCGGCTCTTGAACAAGAGCGTGATCTGCTTGATCAACGGTCAAAATCGCTACTGACCAACAATGCGGTGCTGGCGAAGCAGATCTTCGCCCTCACCAACACCACCGCCAGAACCAGGGCCTCTTCCGGCGGAATACCAACCCATATAATTCAAACGGGGAGTGGCATAGGTAGCGCCTCATCGTCGTTCACGACCAATGGGGTCGCGGGCGGAGTTCCGGCCTTATTTGTGAACAAGGCGGAGCAGACCGTCGTTATGACGGTGCGGGGCAATGGGGTGACATTCACCCTGGAGTTAAAAGCCCGGAACGGTGTCAAACGGTTTGACATCCTCCCAGGGGAATACGCCTACAATTACACGGTCGGGGATGACCCGACCCTACTCCCCGAGACCGGCTCCGCCACCTTCACGGTGGACGAAAAACCGTCCCATTACCTGGAGGGCCAGGGGGCTTTCCACGGAGGAGCAATCTTCCGGGGTAAGCAGTAATTCACGGGGTGCTGGCGGCGCGGCAAGCGTTCGCCATCACCCCTTTCTTTTTAGAAACCAACGATCCCGCCTGCGCTAAAGATACGGCGAGGCAAGCAAAAACCAAAAAAACGGGCGTGAAAGGACGCCCTAAAATCATGAAAAGTAAATTCAACATCATTACGCTGGCGCTGGCCCTCCTGGCCATCGCCATCACCGCCAGCGGTTGCCTGGGCCCATACTACACCAGCGAAACCCAGTATAAAGAGGGCAAGCGGTGGTTTGGTCTGGCTGACCATCAACAGGCAAACCAAATCAGCCAACAACGGCTGAATTTGGAACGGCAGCGCATGGCCTTAGAAAAACTGCGCACCCAGCCGGTGACGGTTGGAGTAAGAACACCCACCGGCGTGGTGGAAACCGTGGTTGCTCCAGGCGCACCGATGCCGGCCGGTTGTATTGGATACAAGGTTATCATAGCGAATCTGAGCCAATCTCACCGCTACAATTTCCTGATTCAGGGGCCGGAAAGCAAATCCTATTATCTTGGGCCGGGGGCAAGGAAAATTGATTACTTTATTCCCGGACGGTACATGGGTACCGTTTATTATAATGGTTACCAGAAAGGTAAGCCCCATGTCGCTGACATTGGGGTGCAAGAGAGGGATTTTCTGGGAGAGAGTTGCCAGGGCTACTTCGTCGCCGAATGGTGACGACCAATCAAGTGGCAAACAAAAAGGCAGGATCAGAAGAACTGAACCTGCCTTTATTTTTTTACTTTAAATATTGCTACTATCTTTATCAACAAAATGACTGCCCGCTACGGCTGCGTTTTACCGCTGCCGTTAAGCTGGCTTGAACCGCCGGTTTGGGATAGGCTATTAAAAACAAAGTAAGTGATTGAATAAGCCGCCAAAATTATAATTAACCCGACCACGGCCCGAGCCAAAGTGTTTTTCGCCGTTGTGACTTTTTCTTCGTCGCCCCGAGCCAGCATCCAATTATAGCCGGCGTAAATTATTAAAACCAAAAAAATTACGCCCAAGAGGCCTAAGAAGGCGCTAATGGCGTATTGGATGATATCAGCCAACCCGGTTGGGCCTGGCACTGACCCCCAAGCCTTATTACCAGTGTTGTACAATTGAGTTTGTAATTCCAGCTCCGTACCGGCGTTACTAAAAGACGCGATAAATAAATAATTAAAAAAAATAATTAACGCCAATGAACCGACAAAAATAAATTTTTTACCCCTTTTAGACATAATTATTTAATAATGCCTGTATTAAAAAGTAATTTATCAAACACCCAAAAACTGATGGCATAAGCGGCAATAGTGATAATCAGA
>CAYIRS010000057.1:4388-4660 GCA_964365895.1 uncultured Gammaproteobacteria bacterium | reverse complement strand
TAGATAAAATAAAACACCGGCAGTGACTGGTGTTTTATTTTCTATTTTATCCGTACCATCATCGGGATTTGAACCCGAGTTTCTTCCGCCTGCCCCGTTAAATAAATTCTGTACCGCCGCGGGGAATCGAACCCCGGTTTTCTCCGTGAGAGGGAGATGTCCTAACCGCTAGACGATGGCGGCTTATTAAAAACAATTTGACAATTGTTATTATTCTACATTTGTATTATAATAAAATCAAGGTCTAAATTAACAGAATCTTAATGAGATAG
>CAYIRS010000057.1:0-4378 GCA_964365895.1 uncultured Gammaproteobacteria bacterium | reverse complement strand
CTCAATTTAAAAAATAAAAATCAAATGTATGAATTCAATCGGGGGCATTAAATTAATAATAATTATTCTGATTATTATCGTAGTCGGTTTTTCCTTGTTTATTTGGGGCTATGCTTTTGGCTTAAAAGCCGCTGGCGTCAATGGTTTTGCCCAGGGCTGGGACGCGGCGCGCCAAGCCATTGAAAAAACCGGCCTGTTTCCTGACAATAAGGAACCGCTCTATAATATTGCCGGCAAAATCACGGGTATTAATAATAACATTATTACCGTGGAAACACCTCAAATAACTAATAATCCATTAGTCAAGCCAACGCCCATTAAAAGAACGATTACGGTCGGCAATGACACTGTTTTTATAGAGCAACAGCAAAAAAGCCCCGAGGAATTTATGAAAGAACAAAATGATTTTTTCTTACAAAGATTAAAAGATATTAAAAATCAGGCCGAAAGCGCTCCCCCATTATTATATACGGAAAAAACAATTAAATTCTCTGACTTGAAAGTTGGCGACCAAATCAATGTGGTCGCGGAAAATGATATAAAATACGCGACGCAAATCACGGCCAAGGAAGTTAGAAAAAATACCCAAGCAATATCAGGACAATAATATAAATTAAAAAAACGCCCCGACGTTACATCGGGGCGTTTTTTATATACCAAGCTCGTCAAGCAATGTTTTTTGTTTTTTAGAGATATTTTTTGGTATATCAACAATAATTTCTATGATTTGGTCTCCTCGGCCGCGGCTATTTAACCGTGGCACGCCTTTATCGCGCAATTTAAATTTGGTCTGGCTTTGCGTGCCTTCGGGTATTTTCAGTTTGACCGGGCCGTCAACGGTTTCAATATTTACCTTATCGCCCAAAACCGCTTGCCTGATGGAAATATGATATTGGGATAAAATATCATCGCCTTGGCGCTTGAATTCCTTACTGGGCCGAACGCGGATATTAACATAAAGGTCGCCGGAAACACCCCCAGGCACGGGCTCGCCTTTGCCTGATAATTTAAGGGCTTGGCGATTGGCAATGCCGGCCGGTATTTTGACCTTGATTCTTTCCGCGCCATACGCCACGCCGGCGCCATTACATTTGGCGCATTTTTTTTCCATTATTTTACCGGCGCCGCGGCAATTGGCGCAGATGGCTTGGGTTTGAAAATTGCCGAATATCGTCTGTTGTGATTTTATGGTCTGACCGCTGCCGCCGCAGACGGGACAAGTATTTATTTTTGAGCCGGGCTCGGCGCCATTGCCGCCGCAGCGGTCGCATAATATCTTTTTTTGCAAATCAATAATTTTTTCCGCGCCAAAAACCGCTTCTTCAAAATCAACCGCCAATTCAATTTCCACGTCATCGCCTCGTTGGCTTTTTCTGGTTCTGGTTTGCGCGCCGCCAAAAAAAGAGCTAAATACGTCTCCCAAGTCGCCGAAGTCAAAATTGACATTATTAAAACCGCCCGACTGGAATCCGCCAAAAGGATTATTGCCTTGCGCCCGCGCAAAATCAGAATAATTAAAACCGCCCGGCCCGCCGCTGGCGCCAAAAGCAGAGCCGAATTGGTCGTATTGTTTTCTTTTTTCAGGATTGCTCAAGGTCTGATACGCTTCATTGGCTTCCTTAAACTTGTCGGCGTTGCCACTATCCTTATCCGGATGGTGCTGGTGAGCCAATTTATGAAAGGCCTTTTTTATTTCATCCTGATTGGCGCTTTTGGTTACGCCCAATATGTCGTAAAAATCTTTGGCCATAAAAAATCAGTTCATAAAGTTATAAAATTATAAAGTAAAAAGTTAAGCGGCTTAAAAAACACCAACTTTATAAACTTTCAACTTTAAACTTTAAAAACTAACTAAATTTTAAATCCGATTTCCTCCTTGGGACTCTCCGCCGGTTCTACCGGACCGAATTTTTCCTCGTATTTTTTTAAATTATCCTGCAAGGCCGCCAACATTCTTTTGATGTGTCCGGGATTAGTAATTATTTTACCACAAACCCGGCCATTCGGCGGAATGATATTGAAAAACGCCATGATAAATTCTTCTTTGGTGTGGCTGACCTGCATGGCATTGGCATATTCACCGCCCGCAAAGTTGTCTTGGATTCTTATTTCCTGTGGCGGCGGTTGTGGTTGGTTTATGTTTTCCATAAAGTTATAAAGTTGGATTTTTAAATAAAATAAAATTCAATAATAACATTTAAAGACCTCCCCCAACCCCCTCCTCAAGACGAGGAGGGGGGAATTAGACCTCCCCCAACCCCCTCCTCAAGACGAGGAGGGGGAAAATTTCTCTATTTCTTCACCTCCTCAAACTCCCCTTCAACCGGCTCCTTATCGGCGCCGGCTTCGCCCGAAGTTTGCGAACCGGGGTTTTCTTGATTTTGTGTTTTTGTGCTTTCCGTGTTTTCCGTGTTTTCTGGTTTTTGTGAATACATGGCCGCGCCGACTTTCTGAATCGCCTCGCTTAAAATATCATAATTTTTTTTGATCAAATCCTTGTCTTCGCTCTTGTTAGCATTTTTCAAGTCCTCAACTTTGTCCATAATGCCCTTGCGGTCGTCGGCGGAAACTTTATCGCCCGCGTCTTTTAAGGTCTTTTCCGTGGTAAATATCAAGCTTTCCGCCTGATTGCGCGATTCAATCAACTCTCTTTTCTTTTTATCTTCTTCGGCGTGCGCCTCGGCGTCGCGTTTCATTTTTTCCACCTCCTCTTTGGCTAAGCCGGTTGAGGCGGTAATGGTAATATGCTGTTCTTTGCTCGTGGCTTTATCTTTGGCTTTAACATTTAAAATTCCATTGGCGTCAATATCAAAAGTCACTTCAATCTGGGGCACGCCCCTGGGCGCCGGCGGAATGCCATCAAGCATAAATTTGCCCAAGGTCTTGTTATCGGGCGCCATCGGCCTTTCGCCTTGCAAAACGTGAATTTCCACGCCCGGCTGATTATCGGCCGCCGTAGAAAAGGTCTGCGATTTTGAAGTTGGGATGGTGGTATTTCTTTCTATTAATGGCGTCATCACCTGGCCCAACGTTTCAATGCCCAAGGTCAACGGCGTCACATCAAGCAGTAAAACATCTTTAATGTCTCCCTGTAAAACACCGGCCTGAACCGCCGCGCCCAAAGCCACGACCTCGTCAGGATTAACCGAAATATTGGGTTTCTTGCCAAAAAATTCTTCCACTTTTCGCAGGACCAAGGGCATTCTGGTCATACCGCCGACCATTAAAATTTCTTCAATGTCTTTAGCGCTGACGCTCGCGTCGCTTAAGGCCTTCCTGACCGGTTCAAAAGTGGCGTCCACCAAATCCGTGACCAAACCCTCAAGCTGGGCGCGGGTAAGTCGTATCATTAAATGTTTTGGCGAACTGTCAGGGCCGACCGTAATGAACGGCTGATTGATTTCGGTTTCCATCTGCGTGGATAATTCTATCTTGGCTTTTTCCGCCGCTTCCTTAACTCTCTGCAAAGCGGTTTGGTCTTTAGCTAAATCAATGCCTTCCTGCTTTTTGAATTCGCCTAAAATCCAATTCATAACTTTTTGGTCAAAATCGTCCCCGCCCAAATGAGTGTCGCCATTGGTTGATTTTACTTCCACGGTATCGCCGCTGACATCCAAAATGGAAATATCAAAAGTGCCGCCGCCCAGATCATAAACCACGATTTTCTGGCCCCTTTTCTTTTCAAAACCATAAGCCAAGGCCGCGGCCGTGGGTTCATTGATAATTCTTTTGACGGTCAAGCCGGCGATTTCGCCCGCGTCTTTGGTCGCCTGCCTTTGCGAATCGTCAAAATAAGCCGGCACCGTAATCACGGCCTCGGTAATTTTTTCGCCCAGCTTGGCTTCGGCGTCTTCCTTTAATTTTTGCAATACCATGGCGGAAATTTCCTGCGGCGCGTATTCCTTGCCGCCCATCACTATTTTAACGCCGCCGTTGGCTTTCTTCATCGCAAAAGATAATAATTTTAAATCGCGCTGAACTTCCTGGTCCTCCCATTTTCGGCCAATCAGCCGTTTAATGGAAAATAAAGTATTGGCCGGGTTGGTAATCGCCTGCCTTTTAGCCGCGATGCCGACTAAACGTTCGCCATTTTTGGTAATGGCCACGATAGAAGGCGTGGTTCTCGCCCCTTCTTTATTTTCTAAAATTTTTGGCTGGCCGCCCTCCATAACCGCTATGGCGCTGTTGGTCGTGCCCAAATCAATTCCTAAAATCTTTGGCATAGTTTTATTGTTAATTGTTATTATTAATTGTTAAATAATTTTTAATGATTAAATTTTAAAATATAATCCCCTTTCAAAATTCAAAATTACTTTGCTACCTTCACCCTCGCTGGCATAATCACTTTGCCGCCAAGAGTATAACCCGGCTGAACCTC
>CAYIRS010000056.1:0-4663 GCA_964365895.1 uncultured Gammaproteobacteria bacterium | reverse complement strand
ATAATTAAGCAAGAATCAAAACCAAAAGAATATTTTTTGAAATTTGATAAATAGGCGACTATAACCGCGGCTCCTTGAATAAAATCAGAATACTCAAAACAGAAAAGGCGATTTAATATTAAAAAAATTGAAAGCCTGTCCCCGACCTTGAGCGGGGATTAAAAATAAAAATATGAAACAAACATTAATGAATTTAGCCAAGGCCTTTATCGGCGAATCGCAAGCCAGAAATCGCTACACTTTTTACGCAAGCGTTGCCCGTAAAGAGGGCTATGAACAAATTGCGGAAATTTTCGCGCTGACGGCCGACCAGGAAAAAGAGCACGCTAAACGGCTCTTTGAACACCTCCAGGACTTAAAGCAAAAATTCAAGGAAACGATTGGTGAAATAAAGGTTGAGGCCCCGGTCCCAACTGCCATCGGCTCCACGGAAGAAAATTTAGCCGCGGCCATCGCCGGCGAAAATTATGAACATACCCTGATGTATCCGGAATTTGCGAAAATCGCGGAAGCCGAGAATTTGCCGGCGATCGCCGCCCGCCTAAAGTCAATTGCCAAGGCCGAAGAACATCACGAGGAAAGATATCCGAAATTATTAAATGAAGCGGCAATGGGAACTGTTTTTAAGAAAGAAAAAGAGGTCTGGTGGGTTTGCCGAGAGTGCGGTTATGTTCATTTTAGCAAGGAAGCGCCGATAAAATGCCCTTCCTGCGACCATGCCCAAGCGTTTTATCAATTAAAATGCGAAGAGTATTAAAAACCTAAATTGACATCAAATGCAGGAATTAATTCCCCAACTTATCCCAATCCTACATCAGTACGGCTATGTCATCGTTTTTTTCGGCACGATTATCGGCGGCGAGGTGGTAATTTTAGCCGCTTCATTTTTGGCTTTTTTAGGATTTTTTAATATTTTTACGGTTATGGCCGTGGCCTTGGCGGGAACCATCCTTTCCGATAGTATATGGTATTATATCGGCTTTAGAGGCAAGAATTTTATTGCTAAAGGCGCTGAATTTTTTTATTTGCCGAAAATTAAATTGGGATTTTTCCAGCGCAATTTTAATCATCATTACGGCCGTTTCTTGATTTTTAGCAAATTCATTTATGGGACGCGGACCGCGACCATGATCGCTTCGGGCCACCAGCAAGTGGGCTATAAAAAATTTTTAAAATATAATCTGATCGGCACGATAATTTGGCTTATAGTGGTCGTGGGCATCGGCTATCTGATGGGATTTTCTTGGCGTTATCTGGATCGGTACAGCGATTACGCTCGCTATTGGACGCTGGGCCTTTTGGCCCTGGTCTTGATTATCAGGTTTATTTTTAAGCGGCTTATTAAATTCAAGGAATATGAGCCAGGAGATTGACGAAATAAAATCAAAGATTGACCTGGTTGAATTAATATCCGAATACGTTAAATTAATTCCCGCCGGAGCCAATTCCCGGGCTCTTTGTCCTTTTCATAATGAAAAAACCCCCTCGTTTATGGTTAACCGGGAAAAACAGATTTGGCGCTGTTTTGGCTGTGGCGAGGGCGGCGACATTTTTAGCTTTTTAATGAAAATAGAAGGCCTTGAGTTTATTGACGCGCTAAAGATTTTAGCCCAGCGGGCGGGCGTGCCCTTAAAGACAGTTAATTATCAGGCCGACAGCAAAAAGGGCCGCTTGTTTGCCTTGTGCTTATCGGCCGCTAAATATTGGCAGGGGATTTTATGGCGTTCAGCCAAAGCGGAAAGCGTGAGGGACTATTTGAAAATCAGGGGCATAAATGAGGAAACCGCCGAGGACTTTTTGCTTGGCTACGCTCTTGATTCCTGGGACGACCTGATTAATTTTTTAAATAAAAATGGCTTTAACGAAGAAGAAATTTTTTTAGCCGGCCTGTCGGTTAAAAAAAATCAGGGCGTGGGTTTTTACGATCGCTTTCGCGGCCGCTTGATGTTTCCTATTATTGACGTTATGGGGCGGGTCGCCGGCTTTGGGGGGCGGGCGCTAAAAAATGAAGAAACGGCCCGCCTTGACTCCCGTCTCGACTCGGTCGATCCGAGGCGGACGGCGAGGCAGGCCCGCCCAGACGCGACGACGGGGCAGGCAAAATATATTAATACGCCCCAGACAATTATTTATAATAAAAGCGTAATATTATATGGGCTGTTCCAAGCCAAGGACGCCATTAAAAAAGCCGATAATTGCATTTTGGTGGAGGGCTATATGGATGTCTTGCCGTCGCATCAGGCGGGCGTGAAAAATGTCGCGGCGATTTCCGGAACCGCCCTTACCGCCGAGCAGATTAAAATTTTAAAAAGGTATTCCAATAATTTATCTTTGGCTTTGGATATGGACTCGGCCGGCCAGCAGGCGGCTTCGCGCAGCATTGATTTGGCCCTTCAAGCGGAAATGAATGTCAGGGTCATAACCCTGCCCTTCGGCAAAGACCCGGGCGAGTGCATCAAGAATAATCCGGCCGATTGGCCGAAAGCCATTGGGCAGGCCCAGCCGATTATGGATTATTATTATCAGCGGATTACGGCCGGCCGCGATTTTAATAATCCGGCCGATAAAAAAATTATTATTGATTTTTTATTAAATAAAATCAATGGGCTGGGCAGTCCGATTGACCGGGATTATTGGCTGAAAGAAACGTCGCAACGTTTGCTGATTTCGGAAAATGTTTTAAGGGAATTGTTTGCTAAAATCAGGTCAAAGAATTTTTCCCGGCCAAAAAATCGATTTACGGCGCCAGCCACAATGCCAAGGGCAATCGCGGACAAAGATTTAATTTTATTAAAAAGAATATTAGCCATAATTTTTGTTCACCCGCGTTATTTGGGCGAGGTGATAGATAATTTGCCCGTTGAATACTTGGCCAATAAACCGGCCATCGCGCTTTACAAAGAATTGGTATTATTTTATAATAAAAACAACAATCTACTGGAAAAGTTGACTGTGGATAACAGCAAAGAGTTTGATTTGTTTGATTTATTGAATGCCTGGTTTAAAGAAAAAAATTCGGAGTTAGAAAAAGAATCCGGCCAATTAGTCACGGAGGTGTTTTTATTGTCGCAAAAAGATTTTTCTTATCTGGACGCCAAAGAGGCAAAAGCGGAAATTGATATATCTTTAAGGCGTTTAAAAGAAAATTACCTGGCGCGCGAGATTGATTTACTGACGGTTGAGTTGGAAAAAGCGGAAAAAGAATCTTCTCCTAATCGGGTCAAAGAAATTTATGAAAGATTGAGCGAATTAATTAAGAGGAAGAATTCTTAAATTACTTTGAATTACGAAACTCCTTCTAAACCCTCTCCCCTTTACAAGGGGGTCGCTAATGCGACGGGCAGCAATGAGTGGAGCCACCAGGCGAACGCGAATGCCGATGATTGCGACCCTGGGAGCAATCAGCGCTGCCCCGGACCGGTTAGGGAGGGGTAAAATTACCTACTTAGCTCATGGCGATAAAAAATAAAAAAAATAAAAACAAGGGACGTCGGAAGAAGCGGATCCCCGGTGCCATTAAGACCAAAAAAATCGCTAAAAGAACGGCTCGTAAGAATAGCCCGAGAGCCAAGAAACTAAAGCCGCCAAAATTTTCAAAGAGCCGAAAGAATAAAAGAAAGAAAAAACGCGTCATCAGGGGCGGCGCTAAAAAGAGGGTTGGCGCCTTAGCGTCTCGCATTTCGGAAGAAGCCATTAACGCGCTGATTAAAAAGGGTCAATTGCGCGGTTTTATTAATGAACAAGAAATTTTAGTAACTTTTCCGGAATTGGAAGAATATATTGACCAATATGAAGAGCTTTTAGAAAAGTTGGATGCCATCGGAATTGGCGTGGTTGAAACCGGAAGCTTGTTTACGCCCAGCGTCCCAGCCCAGAAACCGGCCGGCAAGAAAAAAGAAAAAAAAACGCCAAAAATAAAATTGCCGGAAAGCAGTTTTATGAATATGGATTTAAGCGATATTTCTTCGGATTCCATCCAGATGTATTTAAGGGAGATTGGCAAGGTACCCCTGCTTAAAGCGGAAGAAGAAGTGGCTTTGGCCAAAAGAATTGAAAGGGGAGACATTGAAGCCAAACAGCAATTAATAAAGGCTAATTTGCGGCTGGTAGTTTCTATCGCGAAAAGATTTACGGGCAAAAATTTATCGCTTTTGGATTTAATTCAAGAGGGCAATATCGGCCTGTTTAGAGGCATTGAAAAATTTGATTATCGCCGGGGCTATAAATTTTCCACTTACGCGACTTGGTGGATACGGCAGGCCATTACCCGCTCTTTGGCCGACCAATCAAGGACCATTCGCATCCCAGTGCATATGGTGGAAAATATAAATAAATTCCAGCAGGTGGAAAGGCGTTTGGTGCAGGATTTGGGCCGCGAGCCAATGCCCGAGGAAATCGCCGCGGAAATGGGCGAGGACATAACCAAAATAAATCATATCATTAAAATTTCGCAGGAAACAATTTCGTTGGGCGCGCCCGTGGGCGATGAAGGCGATGACAGTATTTTGGAGGATTTTATTGAAGACCAAAAAACCATTACTCCGGATCGGGTCGCGGCCTTGCAGCTACTTCGCGATTATGTCAAGGAAGTGATTTCTGATCTTACGCCCAGAGAGCAAAAGGTTTTGGAAATGCGTTTTGGCTTAAAAGACGGCGTGTCCCA
>CAYIRS010000055.1:0-4767 GCA_964365895.1 uncultured Gammaproteobacteria bacterium | reverse complement strand
AAGGTCAAGCATCATCCGGGCTTTTGTTTTCTCCGCGAGCCGCCTCTTGGGCCACCGGGCCGATGGCCGCATCCTTTGGCGCTGGCGTCGTCGTTTCCTGCTCTTCAAATTTTTCCTTTAATCCCCAATCGGGGTTGGGGACAAGCTTTTCCGCGACTTCTTCCAAGGGCGAGGGTTCTTTTTTTTGTATTTCCCTCTCCTCTATTGAGGAGAGGGTAGGGTGAGGAGGATTAAATTCCCCCTCCTTTTTCCCTGTCCCGCCCTCACCCTGCCCTCTCCCAGAGGGAGAGGGGGTAATCGGTTTGCCTCCTTCTTCAACCCTTGGCCCAACTTCAACCCTTGGCCCAAGCGGTTCGCCGGCCGTTATTATCCGTCTGCCCGATTCACCTCTTTTAATCATCGGCCTTTCGCCGTGGCGCTCCAGGGCGATATCCTGACCCACGACTTCGTCGGTTTTCTTGCCGCGCAAATCAATATTTTCACTCTTATAATCCTTATTCCCGTCTTTAATTGCGGCTAAATAATTAATATTGTCGCCGGCCAAAAAGCCATAACGGCCATGCTTATCCGTAATCTGAACTTCTAACATCTTGTTGTATTCGGACGAGTAAATTCTGGCCACGGCTTTGCCTAAAAGCTGTTTGCTGTCGCGGTCATAGACCATGCCCCAGGCCTTGGCCTTTTTCTGTTCGGCCAATCGCCGAAATAGCCAATACATCAAAGTATGGACTAAAACAAATCCGGCCATCAGCCAATTCGGATAAATTATAAATAAAACCGTGGAAAAAATCGGACCGGCCACACTGATATTTTTTCTGATTTTATGCCAGAAATATTTTCTTAAAATCTGCCGGTCGCTCACATAAACATCCTCTTGGTCTAAGGGAATATTGGCGATAATGACGCCGGCCTGCCCTTCTTTGATGGTGATATTCTGGCCATGGTACAAATCCACATATTTTTTATCCTCTTTAATATTCATTAAAACCACAGAAGGGAAAACAAAATTCGGCTTAGTCACTTCAATATAATATTCGCCCTCGTCAATCATAAAATTGTAGCGGCCGTCTTTGTCCGTAATTTTTGACTGCAATAATTTTTTGGTCTTCTGGTCATACAAACGCACCACTGCCAAATCAATCGGTTTTTTGGTAATGGAATTATAGACCACGCCCCAACCCTTTCGTCTTCTCCTAAACAACCAAATAAATGGTTCCGTAAATAAATATTGCAAATAATAAATCAGATTCCACCAAGGAATGGCCATAACCGTGCTGATTGAAACCACGGTGGCCACGGTTGGCGCCACATAATTGACCGTGACTTTTTCTACCGCCGGATTTTCCAAGACCGCCTGCCGGGCAATATCAGAAATATTTTCCGCTATTTTCTCCGGATTGTTAAGTATCTCAATGGTGGTTTTTAAAATATTCTGGTCTTTAGCGACATCAATATGAAGATTGATAATATTATTTTGGATTTTAAGGTTGCGCCGTAAATACGGCTTATAGCCGATTTTCGTTATTTCTAAATCATAAACGTCGTTGGGCACCATAAAGCCGAAAAAGCCGTTGGCATCGGTCAGTTGCGGATTTTTTACGCCAAAACCGTTAAAATCCGCGCCGTCGCGGCGCAAAATCACCCTCACTTCCGGAATCCTTTCCACGCCCTTTCGGTCTAAAGAAACATAGCCCCACGGCAGGACTTTTAATTTCCAAAGTTGATTGGAAACCGCCTGGTCAAAATAAACCGTGGAAATTAATAAATCATAATCGCCGGGCGCGGCGGGAACGATAAATGAGGTTTGATATTTATTCTGGGCGCTGTCCAAAGAAATAAAATAATTTTTATCGCCGATTTGCGCCACCAGCAAAGAAACCGGCTTGGGCAGTTTGTCGCGCCGGATATTTATGGTTAAATCGTGGGACGGCAAGATAAATAATTCTCTCGCCTCATTGGCAAAAATTTGCAAAATGCCATTATTGACATAAAAATTAAAATTCGGATTTTGTTCAATAATCACCTGACCGCCGGCACCGGGCGCGCCGGGCACCGGACCGGGCAGGATTCCCCCTTTGGGCGTGGCGGCGACGCAACCACAATTGATAATATTATTCTGATTGTATCGGACAAAAGCCGTGTAAGCGTAAGTATTATCATTGACCACATTACCATCATAAAAGCTCTGGTCAGAACCGTTATAGACGGTTTGGCCATTGCTAATAGAATTGACGCAGGAATTGGCGCGCTGCCACTGCACGCCGTTAAACTGGAAAACATTCGGCACATTAGGCGGATTATTCCAGCCGACACTGGCCCAATTATTGCCGGATAAAACGCTGATATTGGAAATGCACTGGACGCCGGCGCCGGCCGAAGGTGTGGCCGAAACGCACGAACCGGCCGAATATTCGCCATAGCCGTTGCGCGTAAAAATTTTATAATTGTAGGTTTGGCCATTTTCCAATCCCGTATCTTCATAGCCGGTAAAATTGCCTTCGCCCAAAACCGCGCCATCATTAATGCCGGCCGATTGGCAATTTACGTTTACTCTAACCACTCTCGTGGCCAAAAAAATAAAATCATGGACACTATTATTGGGCGGATTATTCCACAATAAAGCCACAGCTTGATTGACGGCATTGGCCTGGATGCCGGAGACGCCATAGGCCAGGCGGCTGGCGCTGCCAAAGGTGCCTTGGGAGCAAGTATTGGCGCTGTTGCAAATAAAAATCGTGTACCAATAAGTGACGCCCAAACCGATATTCGGGTCATTGTATACCGCGACCGGCGCGCCGTCATAAATGCCATCGCCCGCGCCCATATTGGCGGGCGCCGATTGGGTGCTTCTTCTGATGACTAATCGGGCCACATCCGCGCCTGCGGGATAATTAAGACTGATTTCCGCGCCTTTATTTTTCGCCAGCACGCTAATCGTGGGATTGCTGATGCCGCAGGTCGCCATAAAAGTTCCCGAATTTTTTTTGGTCAGCGTCCCGTCCGAGGACAGGACATAATATTTATAGGTCAGGCCAACAGTTAAACCGCTGATGGTAACTGAATGATTGACGCCCGCCGCGCCCGTGATTATATTTTCATTGTCAGCCGTAATGCCGTAGCCGACTTCAGTGGAAGCGCTCGCGTCCGAGATGGTGGTTACACCGCTAACAGTCGTATAATATTCGGTCTTCCAAGTGATCGTGACCTGCCCGCAATTAGAAACCACATTGCCCAAAGGGGGTGTGATTTGCAATGTTTTTACCGTCACGGGCGGCGGCGGCGGCACACCGCCGCTTTCAATTTTGGCGCTGATATTGACGCTACTGCCGGCGCTATTAGTCACGGCCAAAACCATGGTCCCGAAAGACAAAAAGGCCAGTAGGAAAATTATCAGTAAAAAATTTTTCATAAACATTATATTAAAACTCTAAACTCTAAATCCTAAACAAATTCAAATGTTCAAAATTCAAAACTCTAAACAAATCACAAATCAAAAACTCAAAATCTTATTCGATGAAAAAAATCTTTCTTGCTTAGCGATTCATTTGCTTCAATATAATTTGCCGCCACTGAACCGGATGACCTTATTAACTGCTTAGCATATTCAATATTGGAAATAGTTCTGGGTAATTTTTTTACAAAATCCCTGCAATCATAGGCAAGTTTATATGTTCTTTCTTCTAAATCATATTTGGGTAAAGTTGACGGTGAATCCATTTTTAATTTTTAATTTGTATTGTTTATAATTTTTAATTTTTGAATTTGGAATTTGTTTAGGATTTAGAGCTTAGGATTTAGGATTTTTTAATCTTATCCACAAAAATAACAACAAAACAATCACGATAATTGTCGTCAGCAGCCGCCACGGCACGACCCAAAATACGATTTCTGGCGATGATATTCTTTGCTGGCTTTCGCCATATTCCAAATTCAGTTGCGCTACATATCGGCCAAAAGCAAACTGCCCGAATTCCGCCGTTAGCTCGCGCCAAAAGCCCCCGGAGACCTCTGGCGGATTTTTTTTCTGCCAAACGAGGTCAAATTTTCTAATGCTTTGCGGTAAAATATTGCCATTGTCATTATTGAACGGCAAATTTTCCACGACTCGGCCGAAAATATTTTCAATCGTCAGATAGCCGCCCGGCTTGATATGGACATTGCCCAAATTCTTAAGGCGCAGAAAAAATTTAGCGGGCAGACGGTTATAAAAATTATCTTTCGTGGAAAATTCTGAAATATCCAGTTTTTCTTGGACCGCGCCTTTGACTTTAAGCAAAAGCAGAGTCCCCACGCGGCTGGAAACGTTGATTGGGGTTTCGCCGGCTCGGACGGCCGGCGCCGTTTCCCACATTACGGCTAAATAATAGCCGCCAACCTGCGCCGTCTTGGGTATATTAATCATAACCGGCGCTTCCAAAACTTCTCCGGGCTTTAGATTTACCGCGTTAATCGGCAGCCCCACCCAAGACAGGGCCTGATAATTAATATCGGACGCGACTTCGGCTTCGCCACTCTCGCCCCTGGGTTTGAAGGTTTCAATATAGCCGTTCAGGCGCAAATCCTGGCCGGTTTCATTGTATAAACTGACGGTTTTTTTAATGGCGCCGCCCGGGTCCAAATCAACTTCAATCACCAAAGGGGAAATGGTGGTGGCGCGGACGACTGAGGGCAAGAAGCTCACCACAACAGCTAGTATAAAATAAATTATAAGTATTTTTTTCATAAATTGCCTTTAATTTTGAATTTCCAATTTTGAATTTTGAAATA